>NZ_JALFIA010000029.1:0-16022 GCF_022776125.1 Hallerella sp.
AATGGAAAACGTTTTTGCGCTACCGTGGCAGTCAGGCGTCGGATATCCGACGCCGGGAAGCTTTGGCACTTATGCCGCGGAAAAGAACCTCGAATGTGTAACGGTAGAGCTTCCTCGAGAAGCGCCCGAAATTTTGGCAATCCGGCATGCAGAAAAGCTCGCTGACTTTTTGCAGAATTACCGCTGATTTTGAAATGGAATCAAAAAAAACGCCGCAATTGCGACGCATTTTTTGAAATTTGGAGTTTTGATTTGGCTTTGGGGGAACCTTAGAACCTTAAGCCGTATCTTTCTGCATCTTTTCGGCTTCCGCTTCGGCGATAATTTTGGAACGCTGAATGAATCCGAGAGTAAAGCCGATCATGACATAGCAGCCGCAGAGGATCATCAAGTAGGTGAGGATGATGTTCTGCAAAACCTCATTGGAAGTGATGAAGAAGAATCCGCTCAGATAAGTGATGACCACAATCACAATTTGGAATGCTGCAAGAAATTTGTTCTTGCGTGGCTGGAGCTTCGGGAGGAAGCACGGCGCAACCATCATCAGACCGGTCACGAGCAACACGAGAATCGGGAGGAATAGAAAGTTTTCGTTTCCTGGATTGAAGATTCCGTGCAAGGTCATGTAACTGAGGAAGATCATGTTGATCGCACCGGCGAATGTACTCGGCAAACCGGAGAAGTGATGGTGGTAAGTGTCTCCGTCCATCGCATTGTATTTCGCAAGGCGCATAGCGGCGCAAAGCACGTAGATTGCAAAGACGATTACCACGAGCACCAAGTTCTGGCCGAGCCATTCCGTGGCATTTGCCTTATAACTGAAGAAAACGCAGAATGCAGGGGCAAGACCGAAACCGACGAGATCTCCAAGACTGTCGAATTGAGCTCCGAAATCAGAACTGGCGTCCACTAAACGGGCAGCAAAACCATCCAGCTTGTCACAGAGCACGGAAAGAAGGACAAAGTAGGCGCCCATGCGGAATGGGTCGAGAGTCGAATAACCGGTGAACATTCCGGCGGACCAGCAGATCGAAAATGCTCCCAGCAAAAAGTTCAAGCTGGTAAAGGCATTCGGCAAAATAAAACGAGCTCTTTTCATCGTAAGATCTCCAAATCGTGGTAACAATCTAATAAAAAAAGCCCATTCAAGAACGGGCTTTTTACGGAAATGTTATCCGTTCAGATTACTGAACCGGTTTGATTTCCCAGAGCGCCTTGATTCCCGCTCCGACGATCAAACCCTGAGGCGGAGCATACGGATTTTCTTCGGTCGGGAAGTTCGTCCAATGCTTGGTCGAGAACTGATAATACTGCGTCGGACGGTACATCAGCGGCAAAACCGGGATCTTTTCCATGAAGATGCGGTTCAAGGCTCTGTATGCGTTCTTGAGCGCTGTAGAATCGGTGAGCGACGGGATGAGTTCAAGAAGGCTATCCGCCTTAGGATCGCTAAAGCGTCCGAGGTTTGCGAAGGCTTCTTCGCCCACAGGCTTTGTGCTCTTGCTGTTCATCACCTGGTCAAAACGGGTCCACGGCGTGGCGGCGGAAAGGTCTGCAGTCTGCGTTTTCATGGCGAGATCGAACTTGCCGTAGCGCAAATCCTTATCCCATTCTGCGTATTCGACAAAACGCTGGTTCGTGGAAATGCCGATTTGCTTAAAGGATTCTGCGACCACCTTGATGACGTCTTCCCAGTCGGTCCAGCCGTTCGGGCATTCGATGCTCAGCGGGCGAACCGGCAAGCCTTCCTTGTTCAAAAGAAGACCGTTGTTATCCCAAGAATAGCCTGCATCGTTCAGAATCTTTTTTGCCTTTTCGATGTCGTAGGAATACCCATACTTTTCGGCATCCTCTTCGTTAAAGTATTTGGACTCCTGACCGAACGGAAGGATGAAGCCCGGACGTACGGGATCCGTGTAGTTGGAGACGGCAACGGCCTTGATTTTTTCAAAGTTGATGGCATGGGCCAAGGCTCTGCGGAAGGCGACGTCGTTGAACGGGGTCGTGGTCGTCGCGATGAAGAGCGTCGGGATTGATCCCGGATAATGGTACGGTTCTTTGAGACTCCAGGAGCGGATATCGTCACGCTTCTTTTCCCAAATGCGAGGCATGAAAATCGAGGAAACGTCGAGGTTTCCCTTATTCATCGCATTGTTGAAGTGGTTGTTGCCCGGGTAAAGCGTGTGAATCACATAGAGCGGAGCCGGAGCCTTGCCGCCGTGTTTCACGTTGCCCCAGTAATTTTCGACGCGTTTTAAAACAATCTTGTCCGGATAGTAGGAATCCAGATTGTACGGACCGGAAACTATCGGCGTGGAATCGTTCTTAAAGGTCAGCACATTTGCATAGTTGTAACGACCGCCTTTTTTGGAAGCTTCGACAATTGGCTTGAAAACGCTCTTCGGGAGAATGGAGGTTTCCGAAAGCAGGTTCAGAAGAACGAGCGGATTCTTTTCCGACTTGTTCATCAAAAATTCAATCTGGTTCCCGTTCGCAGAAACTTTGTCTAAATACTGCCAAACGGCATGACGCGGAGTCGGGAAAATCGAATCTAGGTAGAAGGTGTAAAGAACATCGTCAACGGTAACCTTTTCGCCATTGCTCCAGTGGGCGCGTTCATCGAGTTCCACGGTAATCGAGGAATCCGTTTGTACGTAGCTCTTGGCAAGCATTGGCTCGGTTGTACCGTCTAAAAGGTTGTATGCGAAAAGCGATTCATACATCAAGCGGATATTGCCGTCGATGGGGAAGTTCGGGTCTCCGTCGAGAGGGTTGAAAGACGAGGGAGGAGCCCAGTCGTAACCGCCGATATAAAGGGTCTGAGCTCTCGGATAGAGAGATTCTTCTACGGAAGGTTGAGTCTCTTCCGTTTTATCATCGCACGCAGTAAACGCTGCACAGACAAACATGCCTGTGAGAAGGATGCTTGCGACTCGACCAAACTGCAAACATTTTCTGAGCAAAGAACTATCCGCCTTTTGAATAGCTGTTCAATGAAATTGAATATACCCTTTTAAATCTACAGAATCTTTTTTCTAAGGGAAGGTTTATTTGCGTAAAAAAAAGGTAAATATAAGTTTTTGTTTTAGACAAAAAACGGGGAATTTCTCTCTATTTCGTCAAAGGGAAGGCATATAGGAGTCTTTTGGGCGAAGTGCAGAAAAGAGTATTGTCTAAAATGAAAGGTGTTCCGGCACCCCCTGGTGTCGGATAACGCTTTTCCAAAGTACCCTTGGAGAGCGATACCTGCGCAATGTAGGATTTTTGATCAATAAACAGGCTGTTTCCGCGGACGACCGGATTTGTGTAAATGGAACTTTGTCCGTCAAAAGTCCAAAGAGGATCCTGCGAAGTCAGAGCGTAAAGGCAAATCTTTTGATCCGCAAGACCTGCGAGAAGATACTTGGTTTTTCCCAAAGTAACCCATTTGAGGGAAACGATTCCAGCGCTTGTCGGAAGCGTGTATTTGGGATTTCTAGAAGTTTGATCGTAAATGCGAATTTCGGAACGGTCCGTGGCGACTGCGAGAAGGCTGTCGGAAACTTCCATCCCGGAAATGTTCGTTCCAATCGATTTCATCGGTTGTGCACTTTGACCGGTCGCTTCTTGGACAAAGCCAATGGACCCTTCGAGGCTCGCCACGGCGATCGAGGTCTTGGATATGTCAAAGTAGAACGGCAGATTAAAGAGCTTTCGCGCCCAAGCGATGCGGAAGTTCGGTGCGAGCAGTTTAATGAAGTAACCGTTCCAGGTCGAAACGAAAATGGCATCGTTCGAAAATTCAATTTGGAATGGCTTGCCCGGAAGATCGGTGGAACGGCTCTTGCCGTTTTGGGTCAAGTCCAAAATGTCTACGCGGAATCCGCTTGCGATTGCGAGATGCTCCGCATCGTTTGAAAGTGCGGGGCTGGTTTCAAGAGAGCCGAGCTTTGTGCTCCAGCGAATGTCGCCAGTTGTCGGATCCAAAGAAAGGAGCGTTTGGGCGGCTGGGTCCACGGTAAAGAGCTTATTCCCGGCGTTAAACAGATTCGGGTAAAGAGTGCGCGGGGAGAGCGGTAAAAATTGCACATAAGAAGCACCGATGATTTTTGCGTAATGCGAAAGAATGCTCGATGAAGCTTTTTTATCGCCAAAGGAAAAGCGGACTGCGTTTGCCCAGGCGGCGGCGCGTTTCTTTTCGTCGGCTCCGGTCAGCTCCAAGTGAACGGCTCGGAGGTAGCTTGCCGTAGGATTTCCCGGTTCAAGAATGGTAGCGGAATCTACGAGGGGCAGAATGGAATTCCAGTCGGCGGAAGGCAACTTGGAGGCTGCACGGTATGCGTACTGCTGCGAAAGAATCGGTTTTTTTCCGTAGTGCAGGGCGGTAATCGTCATCATCTCGTTGTTTTCAAATGGCAAAAAGATTTGACCTTGGCTCTTGAGAGGCCTAGCGGTCAAAGGCGATCCAAAGTGGTAATGCCAAAGAGGACGTAGCAGTGTATCGACAACGGTCAAAGCGCCTTCTTGAGAAAAGATTCCGAGAGCGCCCTTCGCTATTTCAAAAAGGACTTCGCCGTCGACCGAAGCGGTGGCGGTTTCTCGCCCCGTTTCGGGATTGAGCAACTTGATATTTCCGCCGCTTTCAAGAACGGCGAGATGTTTGCCAAAGAAGGTTGCGTCTTCGATCGGATTCCCGGAATTTTCCCAGCGGTAAGAAAGTTTTGTCTGCGGCCGATAGAACCAGAAGGCGTTCGAAGAAGAGGCGTAGATGCCGTCATCGGTCAAAATCGCCTGGCGAATCGGATCGATGAGCGAAATCGTTTGCTGCTCGTTCCCATTTTCGGCGTTGAGCAAATGCAGGGCGTTATCTTGGCAATTCAAAACCAGTTCGTTCCGCGGCGTGTAATGTCCGACCGGGGTACAGCCACGGTAACGGTTTTCGATGGTAAAGCGAATACCTTCGTTCCCAGCTAAAGCAAAGTCTTTAGACGTCATCACCATAGCTCCGAGACTTGGAATCGGCATGACTTCTTCAACCGGCGAATCAAAGCGGTACGTGTGAATCGGTTGCTTGGAATCCTTGGGCTGGAAGTTCAAAGAACTGCCTTGGTCGGTGCTGTACCAAACGCCTTGGCTGGTAATGGCGAAAATCTTGGATTCCGAAGGAATCACCATGGGAACGGAGATGAATTTTTCTCCGTGCAGGGTGTAAATCTGATTGTTGGCAAGAAGAATGGATGGAGAATTTCCGGGAAAGGTTTTGCGAATCGGAGCGGGGAATCGGGTGCGGCTTAAAACGATCCGTTCTGGGGTCGAATCGAATTCTGCGATACGGCTCGCAAGGAAGTAGGCTTCAGGAATGTTAAGCGGATTTGCAAGCGCCTGGCGGTAATAGAAAGCGGCTGTTTGCGGATTTTCGGAAACTTCCTGAATCTTACCGAGCAAAAAGAACGCCTTGCTCTTGTCTTCTTCATCGCCTTCGAGCGAAACACGAGAAAGAAGGTCCAGGGCATCGGTAAAGTTCCCCTTGATTTCAAACTGGTATACAGCTTCGTAAAGTTCTTTGTCCATGCGCGAACAGAACGCCGCTGTCGAAAGCGCGCCTACGCAAAAACAAAGAATGGAAAGCCGCAACCGTTTCATCTTTACACGTCGAATTTGTAACCGGCGCCACGGATCGAAAGGATTATCTTCGGATTCGCCTGGTCGTCTTCCAATTTTTTACGCAGGTTTACAATGTGATTGTCAATCGTGCGCGTGGACGGCATGTTTTCCGGAGTATAGCCCCAGATTTCCTGCAATAGGTCTTCACGCAGAACGACTTCGCCTCGCTTGCTCCAGAAATATTTGAGAATCTGGAATTCGCGGGCAGACATTTCGAGCGCAACGCCATTCTTGCTCGCTTCGTACTTTTTGAAGTCGAGATGGATACCCTTGAAGTCCACAATGTCTTGCTTGACAGGTTCTGCCGAAGCCGCATTCGAAGATACGCCTGTACGCGGACCGCGACGAAGGAATGCCTTGACGCGGGCGAGGAGTTCCAAAATGGAGAATGGTTTTGTTACATAGTCGTCAGCACCCATTTCAAGACCTGTTACCTTGGAGGTTTCTTCGGTCTTTGCGGTCAGCATGATGATGAACGTGTCCGGGTGCTTTTTGCGAATATACCGGCAAACTTCAAAGCCGCTCTTCTTTGGAATCATCAAGTCGAGAATGACGAGGTCCGGAATGAACGAGTCCGCTTTTTCAATGGCTTCGTCCCCGTCACCTGCGGTTTCCACGATATAGTTTTCAAGCTCAAAGTTGTCCTTGAGCCCGAGCCGGATGATCTCTTCATCTTCGACAATCAAAATCTTGTTGTTTTCCATGATCTATTCCGCCTTTTTGAGTTTCACCGTAAAAGTCGAACCCTTGCCAGGATGACTTTGCACAGAAATACTCGCTTTGTGAGCTTCTGCCACGCGTTTGACAATCGCAAGTCCAAGGCCGGAACCTTTGGTGCTGCGCGTCATTTCGTCGCCGACGCGGTAGAAGTCGTTAAAGATATTCTTTTGCTCGGAAGGTTTGATTCCAATGCCTGTATCTGTTACCGAAAATACGATTTTTTCATTTTCTTCGGCAACTCGGACGGTCACTTTTCCTGGTGGATTCGTGTACTTGATCGCATTTTCGATTAAACCCTGAGCGAGACTGTAAAGGGCCGTGTTGTCGCCCATGATGTAAGAACCCGGTGCGAGTTCCTTGATCATGGTAATGCCGCGATTGTCTGCAATATCCATGGTCGCTTCAAAAACGCGATTCACACATTGCGACAGGTCGAGTTTTTCCCAATGGAAAACCTGCTTTCCGGTTTCCATGCGGGTGTAGTCCAAAATCGCAGCAATCAGATTCTCTAAACGGGTCGATTCTTTACCGATGAGTTTGGAATATTCTTGACATTTTTCAATCTTTTGAACACGGCCGTTGGAAATCATTTCGGCGAACATTTTGATCGAAGTCAGCGGAGTTTTGAGCTCATGCGACACAGACGAAAGGAAGTTCGTCTTCATCATAATGAGCTTGCGTTCCTGCGAAATGGATTTTAAGATAAAGAAGGAGCCGAGCAAAACAGTGAGAAGCGAGAATGCGACAAGGCCGGAAAGCAAGAACATCTTGTGGCGCGCTTCGCTGTATAGTTCTTCCGTATCACGTTGATATAAAGTCATCGACCAGCCGAGTCCTTCGCCTAAGTCCATCTGTTTGGAAATCACCGCATTCTTTCCCGGAACATTGCTCAGAATCACCGAATTGCGGCTGTCTGTAATGGAAAAAAGAACGTTCTTCCATTCGCGGGAAACATCGGAAAGCTGATCGCGCAGGCGCTTTTGGTAAGGCTCCGCATCGACCATTCCAATCAGGACCTGATCGCCGGAAAGCCAAGGGTAGGCCATGCGGAAGAAAAGAGTCGAACCGTCTTTCTTGTAATGGATTCCGCTTTTTGCTTGGATTTCTTCGTTGGCAAAACGCTGCAAAAATTCTTGGTGCGTCGCAAAGGCTTCGGCGTGTTCCAGCTGACGGTTCAGGTTTTCACGCAAGTTCCAAAAGGCGTCGCGTTTTTGCTGGGAAAGATCTTCAAAGGAAAGAATCTGACTTAGAGCGTTGTCAAAAAAGAACTTGGCGCTGCCGATGTCCTGCATCGAATGGCCTTCCAAAAAATCCGAGAAGAGCTTTAAGCAGTAATCTTCGGCAAGGGCGTGCTTTTTCTGCTCCACGAAAATTTCAAACTTGAGATAGCGCAACGATTCGGTTAAGTTGTTTGAAAGATAACCGTGGACATTCGGAATTCGTTCTAGGACGTCGATGATGCGAATCGCTTCGTCATAGTGCTTGTGCCGGTAATGCAGACGCAATAGACCGAGCAGATTCAAGATCTGGTCTTGCGGCATAAAACGGGCCGGCTGCATTAGAATCTTGTTGCGGATTTCTTCGATTCCCTTCTCGTTCGCTCCGGTCAATTCGAAATGGAGCATGTCTCTTTCGAGGGATCCTGGAATGGTGGTCGGCGGATCGAGCTTGGACGGTTCCCGGTGAATGGAAATGCTCGGGAAGACGAGAGCGTTCTCGTTAAAAACGAAAGTGGCAGCAATGCCTTTTACTTGTCTAAAGGAAGGCGCTTTGTCGAATTCGAGGAGTTTTTGAGGCTGTTCGTAAAGGTAGATCGACGCCGCTTTCGTTTCGCTCAGAATGGCGAGCTGTTCTTTTTGAACGGCTTGAATTGCCTGCTTTGAAAAAGAGGCTTGGGCGTTTTCAAAGCTTTTTTCTGCAAGAAGGCGCTCGTTTTGAACGTTTCGGAAACTGAGAAAAGCAAGGATAGCCGTCGGAATGATAATTCCGCAGAAAAAAAGCGCAATAAAGATGCGATTGTTCTTCGGAAGTTTCACGGTATCCTTTTTGAGTTAGTATAAGATTCGAACAAGCGAGGAAAGCTTGACCGGACCCAAGGCTTCCGCAATCTGATCGGCAAGAGATGGGTTTAGTACCAAAACGATTGCAAAAGCGAGAAGCACTGCGACGAGGATAGCGAATACCCAGGCGCAGTACATCCATATCCGAAACTTCATTTGACGAGGCTAGCCTTGTGCGTAATGGAAACGAGACTGCCGAAGTCGATTCGACGATCGCCGTAGTAAGATTCACGCACGAGAATCACGGCATGTTTTTTGCTCAAGGTCGTCACAATACCGCGTGCGAGAAGGCGCGGCGGAATCAGTGCATCGGAACGGTCCTTTTCCCAAATGGCAACGCCGTCGCCGAGGGCGTAACCGTTTTCAGATCCCTGATCGATCATCACATAACCATACGGTCCAACGACCTGGCTCTTTTCCAAGGAGTAGCGGACAATCGCCATTTCATCGACCTTAGCGGTTTTAACCGTGTCATAACCAACGACGTTGATCGGTTCAAACGGCTTTTGAATACGGGCCTTGGCCGTTTCCATCTTGATTTCGTACATAGTCTGCAAAATGACTGCACGGGAAAGCGTATCGCCCACATCCGTGATGCGGGCAAGACCCGTATAGCGGAGAATGGCCGCCTTTTCGTCCTTGCGGATCTTGGTTGCAGGCAAGTTGGCACGATGAGCGTCCCAGATTTCGACCATGTCGCCGACGTGGGCCTTCTGTTCGGTATTCATACCGATGCCGATGACCACTTCCTTTTCGGCGGTGTGTACAAGAGGTTCACGCTTTTCGCCGGAACGGATTGAAAGCCAGTTCTTGTCGTTCTTGATTTCCTTCGGGGGCATTACGATCGGTGCAAGCACCTGATAGAAGCCGTTGAAGGTCTTTGGCTGTGCACGCTGGGAGTAGTAGTAAGACGTTCCCTTTGGTTTGCTCGGCTTTTTCTTCTGATGTGCGGTGTCGTTCGCGAGCTTCCCGAGCATCTTTTCGAAGTTTGTGTTTTCGTTTCCGGCACAGCCGCTAGGAACGGTCACGCCCTTCGGAAGCGTCGAATCCGGTTTTGCGGTCGCGCATGGAGCGGACTGTTTCGGAGCCGGCTTTTCCGAGGTGTCTTGCGCTTCGCCCAAATAGATGGAGTCGCCCGGATAAATCCAGTGCGGATCCTGGATGTGCTGGTTGTTTTCCCAAAGGTCGGGCCAAGCAAACGGATCCTGCAGGTATTCATCGGAAATATCCCAAAGGGTATCTCCTTCCTTGACGAAATAGGCACTTGCGGCAAGGGCTGCAAGGCCAAGAGCAATAGAAATGCTTTTAATGTGCCTCATATTCATCAATTTAACCTTTTTATGAGCAATCGGTAATTTTAACGACGACGCTTTTGGGTAAAATGCACTATTTCTGAGGGCTCTTCTGCGTGGAAACTTTGATTTTCACGGTGCTTGATGACCTTCGTTGAACGCTCTTCGTGGCGTCCCAATAAACCTGCGCGGTCCGGAACGAATAGGAAGAGCACCTGGAAAAAGTCTTTGCCCGGTTCGATGTCGAGAGGAATGATCTTGCGCAGCATATAGCCTTCGCGGCGGAAACGTTTGATTTCCATGGCGGCGACGGTCAGGTTCGAAGAATTCAAAAGAATGCGTTCCGGACCTTGGGCGGCGAGTACCGGAATCACGTTCCCGGCAAGAGCCTTGCCGTCTGGTGGATCGAGGTAGACCGTCCATTTTCCTTCCTTGAATTTTCCGCTAAAGAACTTGGGGAAAAATTCTTTGTCGACCGTGGATTGAATGTAGCGTACGTTCGGTGTCTGACGGGAAACCTTGCGAGCGTCCACAGCGAAGGTCGCTGCAAAATGCGGAGCGAGCGATTCTGCGATGTAACCCGTGCCAGCATAGCATTCGAGGAACTTGTCGTCTTTGGCCGGATGGATCGCTTCGCGGATACGCTTGGGAAGTCCGATCCAAGGTTCCTTGGCAAGCGGAGTCCAATCGATGATGTTGAACGTTTTACCGGTTCCGGCAATCGGAAGGTAATCGCTGCCGAATCCCTTGTGCAAAGTGATGTGCGAGCCGGGAGCCGGATGCGCAGGGTCAAAAACTTGAACCGGGCGAACCTGCATCTGGTGGCAGCAGAGAATTTCTTTGGAATGTTCATGCTGCAGATAGTTGAGGAACGTTTTGAATTCGCGGGTTGCTTCTGCGGTATGGAGAATGTTCTGGACCGCAATGCCGTAACGGCCGTCGCCTGTAGCGCGGAACCAGATTTGCAGAATGGACTTGCGGAATTTTTGCAAGTGCGGCTTGCGGATCTGGGCGTCGATGTCGAGGACGATCTTCGGCGGCTTTGCGCCTTTATACGGCCCCTCCAAGGAAAGGACTCGGTTCGTCTTTGTCAGATTCTGGGTGCGGATTCGCCAGTCGCTTGTTTCGGACTTGGACGGTACGCTGTACCAGCTTTGGATTTTTCCTGGGATACGATTGTCGAGAGCCCACTGTTCGAGGTAAGCTTTTTTCGCTTCGAGGTCAGAAGGGACTGGACCCAGAGACTTCTTCTCGGGTTCTTCTTGGACCTTTGCCGGTTTGCGGCTCCAAGTGCCGCGGTTATCCAATTTTTTTCTTTGCATAAATGATGGGGTTAGACGATAAATCGCGGATAGCGCCAGGTGCAATCCCTGGAGGGAAGCGTGGGGAATTCGCGGAATGAGCCTTTGAGGTTGTACATGTTCGGGCAACCGTCGACAGGCGAAAGGGAAATCAAAGAGTCTGCGTGATTGGCGAGTTCCGTATATTCATCCGGGTTCATCGCCGTGATGACAGCGGAACCGGTGAGAGCGATGATCGTATCGATCATAAGCAAGAGTGACTGCTGCGGAGGCATGCTGTTGCGGACCGCTTTCGGGTTATGCAGAATCGCGGAAATCGGATCGATGATGATGGCACCGTAATCGTGATCTTCGAGCTTTTTTGCACCTTTGACGCGCTTGGCGATATACTGCGCCATTTCGAGCGGAGACTGCGCAAGTCCGCGGAGGTTCAAAAAGCCAAAGCCCGGAATCGAAGGGTTCAACCCGCGGGAAGCCGCCACGGTAAAGAGACGGTTCAAAAATGCAGAACGGGTGCTTTCAAAATTCACAAAGAGAACGTCGGTCTTGTGCGTCACAAGACCCATCCAGTCTTCGCCATGGGAAAGCGAAAGGGCTAGGTCCATCAAGGCAAAAGATTTACCCGCCTTGGAAGGCGCTGTAAAGAGCATCATTTCACCGGCTTGCAGAACATCGTCGATCAGGAGACGGTCCTTTTTCGGAGCGTCGTCGCTGTCGCTTGCAAGTTCAATCAAAGGCTTGCCGTCCAAGCAGAATTCGACCCAGGTCTGCCAATCTTCAAAAGTTTTGGCGCCTTGTTCAAGGCCGATCAGGTACTGTTGCTTTCCGTTGCGGAGAACGCCCGGAAGGCGCACCATCTGCGTCGGATTTGGACCGTTCGAATTGACGTGGAAACCCTGTTCTTCCAAAGTTTTGAAAAGGTATTCGACGCGTTCGTCGTATTCTTTGCGTGATTGCGCATTGACCTTGATCCAAGCTTGCACGGAGTTTGCACCAGTGCTGACGAGGGCTGCGCACGGCAGGTTCAGAGCCTTGTAATAGGCGAGCTGCTTTGCGAGGCTGATCTCTGGATTGTCGATGACCGCATAACGGTAGCGGAAGGCTTCATCTTCGCCTTCAGGCCCGTTTGTCGCATTGATTGAAACGAGAGCCCCGTCCGGTCCGTCCAAGGCCTTCATGATCTTTTTGATGCCGTCCGCCTGGGCGAGAAAGTCCGAAATCAGGACCTGCGTCGCTTCCGGGGTGTTGGACATCTTGTAGTCGATGGATTCTTCCGGCTTAAAAAGCGCATTCAAAAGCTTGGCAAAGTCTAAGCGCCAGTCTGGAGTCGGCCATGGAATGTTCAGGGCTTCCGGATCGATGCGGTGATTTTGCAAAAGTTCAAGAGCCTGGGCGTCAAGACCCATGGCGAGAACCTGTTCGAGGGAAATCGCACCTGCGATAATCGGCTGTGTGGCAATGCCTTGTGCAGGGATTGCAGGCATAGCTTGGGTCGCTTGTTGCTGCGGAACGGCAGGAGCCGGTTCTGTCGAGACTTCCCGTTCGCGAGCACGCTTGTCGGCAGCATAGGCACGGCGGATGGTCGCATCGGATTCATCTTCCGCAAGGCCTTCTTCCTTGGCGTGTTCGCCAAGCTGGAAGGTTGCTTCCATGTAGGTCATGCCGACTTGTTCGGCCGCTTCAGCCGCTCGGAAAAGTGCACTCTTGAGCTCTTCCGGTTTGTGCTTGCTGCTTAAAAACAAATTGATTATCTGACGGGGATTTTCCATACGGATGAAATATAATTTTATTCGACTTTGCGGAATTCTGCGGAGATTTTTAGCGCGTCACATTCCGAATCCAGCTTTTTTTCTCGACTCGCCAGACCAAAATGGGGAATTTGACGATCTCATCCAGCCGAAGCATCAGGAAAATCATCGCATAGGAGAGCCCCCATTCAAAGCCGGCGAGGTAGCCGAATGGAATGGAAAAGATCCAGAGCGTTCCGATGTCAAGGACCGATGTGAACGTAGTATCGCCTCCGGCTCGAAGAATTCCGACAATCGCGGGCGATGTGTAGGATTGCAGTAAAATCATAATGCACTGGATGCCGATGAAAGTCTTGGCGAGCTCGATCGTTTCGTGGGGAATCGCATAGAGCGTAAGAATTGGATCCTTGAAAATAAAGAGGCTTCCTGCCATGAAAGCTCCCACAAAGAATCCGGCGAGAATCAGTGTGTTCGCATAACGCTTGGCGTCTTGCAGGTTCTTGCCCGAACCGAGAAGGTTCCCGATAATCGGGGCGGAGGCTCCGGCGACGCCGAAGATAAAGACAAGGGCCATTTGCTGCAAGGTTCCGACGATGCTTGCCGCGGCGACGATCGTCGAATTTAAATGCCCAAGAATTACAGACTGCATGGCGACACCGATGGACCAGCCAGTTTCGTTGATGACGACCGGGATACTGTAGTGCAAAAAGTCCTTGAAGAGAACGGCGTCAAAGTGGAACATCTTTTTGAAGCGAAAATGCAGATGGCACTCCATAAAACGCACATACACAAGGAGTGCAAAACATTCCGCGGCACGGGCAATCACCGTTCCCATGGCAGCACCTTGCACACCCAAAGCGGGAATTCCAAAATGCCCAAAAATCAAAGTCCAGTTCAGGAATATGTTTAGCACAAAGGCGCTCAGGTTCACAATCAAGCCCGCCTTGACTTCGCGCGTGCTGCGCATCAGCATAATCATCGTATTGCTGAAGCCGTAGAAGAAATACGCAAAACCCTGGATCCGTAAATATTCCGCTCCGATATCGATTAGCTCCGGAACGTTTGTAAAGAGCTGCATGACCAGCCGCGGAAAGAGTGTTGTCCCAAGCCCAAAAAGAAATGAAAAAAGGACGCCGATACAGATGGTAATCGAAACGATTTTCTGAATGCTTTCGGCATCGTGCTTTCCGTAGTACTGCGCCACGAGAACGCCGCCACCGCTTGCAATGCCAAACGAAAGCATCGAGAAAATAAAGAACGGCTGACTTGCGAGCGTTACCGCACCAAGGGCCGCTTCCGAAAGACTGCCGACCATCATGTTGTCAGCGAGCGAAAGAGAAAACTTGATGAGGTCCTGCAGGGCAATCGGCAAGGCGAGTCCGGCGAGGACTGCAAAAAAGTGAGGCTCTAAAATGAATTTTTTAGAGAGCTTCAACAGTTATACTCGAGCAGCGACAATGTCTTCGCCAGAATAGTGCATGATTTTGTACGCGTAACCTTGTTCGGTCAGGAACAGCTGACGGTTCATGGCGAATTCCTGCTCCTTCGAATCCTTGGTGACGAGCGAGAAGAAGTGCGCCGGACGACCGTCTTCCTTGGGGCGAAGAACGCGGCCAAGACGCTGGGCTTCTTCCTGACGGCTACCGAACGTACCCGATATCTGAATTAGGATGCTTGCGTCCGGAAGGTCGATGGCGAAGTTACCGACTTTCGAAACCATCAGGTTGCGAAGTTCACCGCGGCGGAAAGCGAGGTAAAGTTTATCGCGTTCCTTGTTCGGCGTCTTACCGGTGATTAGCGGAATGTTCAGCTTTTCGGAAAGTTTCGTGAGCTGTTCAATGTACTGGCCGATGATCAGGATACGATCTTCCGGTTCGTTGTACTGAGCGATCAGTTTTTCGACGACGTCGTCCTTTTGCTCGTTTGTACTTGCGATGTTGATTTTGTCGCGGTTTTGGGCGAGCGCATACTTCATCTTGAGTTCCGGATTCATCGTGACGCGGATTTCGCTACAGTCGGCGGTCGCAATCCAACCTTGGGATTCAAGGACCTTCCATGGAAGATCGAACTTTTTGGGTCCGATGAGGGAGAACACTTCGGTTTCCTTGCCGTCTTCACGCACGAGGGTTGCCGTAAGACCGAGACGTCTTGTCGCCTGCATTTCGGCGCTGAAACGGAAAACGGGAGCCGGGAGCAAGTGAACTTCATCGTAAATCATGAGGCCCCACTTGTGTTCGCTGAAGAGCGGGAAGTTGACGAGCGGCTTATTGATATCGCTCTTATTTTCTTCGGCTTCTTCCATTTCTTCGTCGGTCTTTTTCAAACGCTTGCGCTGTGTCAAGATTTGGTATGTGGCGACTGTCACCGGACCGATTTCCTTGACATCGCCCGAGTATTCCTTCACCTGGTCTGCGGTGAGGGTCGTCTTGTCGAGAATTTCGCGAATCCACTGACGGGCTGCGGAAATGTTCGGGGTGAGGATGAGCGTGCGGGTCTTCATGAGGACCATCGTCGCCATGCCGATCACGGTCTTACCCGAACCGCAAGGGAGAACGATCACGCCCGAACCGCCCTTTTCAGAACCGGAGGCGTAGAATATTTCGGAAGCTTCCTTCTGGTAGTTGCGGAGAACGAGCTTTTTACCGGCCAAGGTTTCCTTTCGGAAATCGACTTCGAGCGGATCGCCGGCGACGTAGCCTGCGATGTCTTCGACCGGGAAGCCGTTGAGCGTGAGAGACATCTTGAGAATGCCACGCTTGTTCGGGTCCACGTAAGCCTTGTCTTCACCTTCAAATTCGATAAGGCAATCGGCCACGTTCGGAAGCTTGGTGATTTCTTTGAAAAGAGCTACATCGGTCGATTCCAGGCAAAGGCCTTTGTCGTTCTTCACGAGCTTGAGCATACCGTAACGGCCCATGTAGTCTTGGACTTCCGTGACGACAGTTTCTGGGATCGGATATTTGCTCTGGGATTCAAGACGGGCTAGCACATCTTCGGCGGTAAGACCCGTCGATGCGGCATTCCACAAAGAAAGATGGGAAATTCGATATGTATGTAAATGTTCCGGACTCTTCACGAGTTCGGTAAATGGAGCAATGGCATCTCTGGCTTCAATGTAGTGCGGATTGTGCACTTCAACGAGAATTTCCAAGTTGCTCTGAACAATAATAGCGCCTTCGGGATTCATAGGCGCCAATTTTAGAAAAATATGGCGAAATTGGCGAAGTAGAGAAGTTACGTACTGAAAAAAATAGTTCT
>NZ_JALFIA010000042.1:0-9016 GCF_022776125.1 Hallerella sp.
TCCTTTTCCGTCAAATTTGATTGACCGGAGCATCACTCAAGCACATCTCCAAATCCTTCAATCAGCCTGCCCGGATCCCGTCCGGGGCGTTTCCTGGCCGTTTCCGACCGGAACGAGGCCAATTATAGAAATCCCCACGGATTCGTCAAGGGGTTCCTGCGCAGATTTCTACGAATTTCCGCGTTTTTTTTCTTACAACGCCTGTTTGCCGTCTAAACGCCGTCAAAAAACCGCATATTTCCACATTGTCCACAATCAATCCACGCATTTCTTCCTTTTTCGCCGCCATTTTTTTTCGATTCCCCCGAAAATGCAGTCCCGGATGCCTCTCGAAACCGCTCCGGGACGTCCGAAGGCGCCCCTCGGAGGCCCCCCCCCCTCCTTTGATGCGCTTTCTGGCCCCCATCTCTACCGCCATCTCAACCGCGATGCCGTCCTCGACGCCATTCCCGCAGACGGGGACGTCCTCTGCCTCGAGCCGCCTCCCGTCCCCTGTCCCATAGGGCCTTGTCCTAAAATCTTTCGCGCCGGGCTTCCCGGGGGGTTGGAGCCTTTCCCGTCATTTTGCAACAAATTCACTTCCCGTTCGTTTGTACTCACACGGACGGTCAGGCAGAAAGGGCCGCGTCTTGCCGGGCTGGGACCACGCAGAGCCTGCGACGTATCGCGCGCCTGTTTCAAGCCGCCTTCTCCGTAAAAACTTCCCCCCCTGAATTTTGGGGGCAAACACGATATGACACCTGCAATTCCACCTTGTGCGGGCCAAGGCATGATCCAAGGGATTTCTTGTTTAGCGAAGAAGGAACGAAAGAAAGCTAAACGGGACCGCCGGCCTAGCCGGCGGTTTTGAATACATACAAAAAATGCACCGCCGAAGCGATGCATTTTAAATTTTCAAATCTCCGTGGAGATTACTTTGCTGTCGTGCGACGAACGCCCCATGTCTGGGTCACGTTGTGCTTGCCCTTCTTGCCTTGAGAGGGAACAACCGCATACGTGCTGAGCTTCGCGATATAAGCGCCCGTGCCTGCAATACGGCCCTTCGAAGTGACCATATCCCATGCGAGATAGACATAGCCACGGTTTTCACGGCAATCACCGCCAAAGAACTCATCGGAGCAAGCGATCGATCCGCTCTTATGAGCCACAAAAGTTCCAAGGTTGGTGAAGATATCCAGTTCATACTTGAGCTTCACATCTTCAATCTTGATCTTGCCTGCGGCAATCAAGGCATCAAGCTTCGGATCCGTCAAGATGTTACCCATATCCGTCTTGATGATGTAACCAAGCGTGTTCGGATATTTATCAAGCAAGACTCCCACAGAGTCATAGATGCCGAGGAAGTGCGGAACAATTATATCCGCCTTGACATCCACTGTGTTATCGACAGTACCCATCTTGATACTTGCGATGGTCGAAGCAGCGTCTCCTTCGAGGAGCATCCACGGAGACGGCACTGTTGCGTTGTAATCGGTCGGGCTGTTGCCCGCAGCATCCATCAAAAGGCCCGGAACAGCGCGGACGTAGTCACCAGACTGCGGAATCGTTCCGCTCGCCGAGTTGTAGAACATCGTCACGTTGGAATCCACCACCGTAGCGTTTGTTGCAGTCACAACCTGATACTTGGCCGAACCCACAAGATCCGTTGCAGAGCGAAGGAAATAACCGAAGAGCGACTTCACTTCACCCGCATTTTCTTCCGAGACCATCACCGGTTCCGAAAGGGAGATCTTCACCTGGAAGAGACCTTCTGACATTTCGGAAATGTTCGCACGCGTAATCACCGGAGCAACCTTATCCGTGAACGGAGCATCGAACGAACCCGATGTCTCAATTCCATTCTTCTTATAGGTCGCATAGGAAGAAAGCAAACTTCCGGAATTTGCGGTCTGCACATCCTTTGAAAGTTCAAGGCCGGAGAACGTCAACACAGAATCATAGAGAGAATCTGCGATCAAGACCTTTGCAGCCTTGAGGATTTCATCACGCGTAATCGTCAAAGCTTCTTCCTTCACCTTCGACCAGTTCACCACGATGGAATCCGGCAAGGAGTCCACATGGAACGGGCGGTGATAAAGGATCGTCAGCGAGTCCGCAATCCCATCGAGATATTCCGCATTGGTGAAAGCAGGATCAAGACCGGCGTAGGTCACAGCACTACCCTTGGTATCATACACAAGGACCGTATTTGGAATGGGTACCGGAGGCTCTGTAAACACAAGACCGTTCCAGGTAGCCGTAATCAAAGCACTTTCCATCGTCGCCACCGTAAAGTGAGCGCTGTCTACTACACTGTTCCCCATATCCGGATAGAGCATCGAAGAACGGAAGTTAACGATGCCCTTCCCTTCCACAACACCGAGCGTAGAAGAACCGGTCAAGCCTTCGGAAGAAGCCGTCGTCACCAGTTCCAAGCCATAGTTACAGCTTGTGCAAATTGCGCCCGTCGTCGGGTCAAACATCATCACATAAGCCGTATAATAAGCTCCACGGTAGAGCACGGAGTCTGGACTGATATCCCAGTTGCCGTAACCATTCAACTGCGTTGTGTAAGAAGAATCCACAAAGGCAATCGCCGGTAGTTTGAACGTGAGTTCAAGAACCGTCTTACGAACAGAAATCGTACCGGTCATCGAGGCTGAAGTCATTGCAGAAAGTGGGATTGTAGCCCAGAGAGTATCGATACCCTTCGAACCGACAGTCTGCTTGTCCGTTGCAGTAAGCGGGGTCGTGCCGTTGCTATCGGCATAAACAAGAAGACCTTCCGACGCGGTAATCGTGTAGCTTTCATCCACAGCGCTCCCCAAGTCCACATCCAAGTTACCGTCTTCCAAAGCTTCGCCGATTGCACCGACATAAACCGGGATGCGAACGTCAGCCATCGCAGAAGTCTGTACCTTGTAAACATGACCCGTCGAGTCCTTACCGTTAGCATTCAAGACATCCAAATTACCGGCTACACGGAGGGTTGCCACGACCGTCTTCTTGGAACCGATAAAGACCATGAACTTATACGTACCAGACGGAAGTCCCGAAATCTTATCGTTGCCTAACACGACCGGCTGATACCAATTCGAAAGATCGATTGCTCCAAAGAAAGAAGTCTGGCCTTTTGCATGAGCCGTGTTGAAATAGGTTTCGTCATAGACTTCCCCCGTTGCTGCCGTATAAACGGAGCTGCCCTTGTAAAGAGCATAGCTGACCGCAAGACCGCCCGGGATGTTTGCCATTTCTTCGTTGCAGTAAACCTTGGTTTCTGTACCGATCGCCCCCGAAAGAGCTGCGGCGCAGTCGCCCGAGCCCGTTTCTTCGTAGCAGATGTTGTAACGAGAGCCGTCGCCCGAATAAGTGGAATCCTTCGAACGGGTAACACCCGAGTTCTGCTGGATGTACATGTTCGTGTTGATACGCACGTTACTCATCGTCGTACGACGGTCGCAGAAGAAGATGTCCAAATCATAAGTGGAGCCTTCCACGAAAGGATTGCCATTCTTATCCGTCAAGTTGTCGAGAACGGCATAAGCCGGAGCCGCGAGGTGCGTTCCGCCAAGGTCCACAGCAAGCTTGCCACCGATAAAGACCCAAATATCATCGTCACCGCGGAAGTTAAAGCGGAGACCCGGCTTGTAAACGAATTGAGCATGGCTTTCAAAACAGAACTGCTGGTTGCGCGTACTCGTCCAACGATACGTTCCCCCTGCAAGCGGAGTATCCGTTCCGTCCTTAAAGCTCGGCCAACCTGCCGGCCTGCTATCCTGGCAAGACCATCCCCACATACATGCATCCGTAGCCCCCAGCCAAGAGTTTACGGCAGCAATGTCGTCATCGCCGTTAGCAAAACGACCGGAGCAATCATCCATTCCTCCGAGCCAACCTGCACCATTGCAAAGCAAATCAAATTTTTGCGCATTTTCCGCAGGATCCACTTCACGGAGCAAAGGACCCACAAAGACCGGGCCTTCTGCACCGCGCTTGGTTCTTGCAGCCAAAACCGGTGTAGAACCATAATCCGTCAAAACATCCGCGTCCGTCGTTGTTTCGGATGGATAAAAACCTCCCTGAGCCGTCAAACCCTTGCTCGTATAGTAATCGGAATTAAACTCCCACTTACCGTAAGCATCGCGATTGAACGGAAGGTCAAAGCAAGTCATTTCGTTCACACCCGTAGTCGGATGGAAAAGCTGATTGAAAAATGCTTCGCTAATAAAGCACGTTTCACCCATGCCGCCCATAGCCGTCGTCTTCAAAAGTGGCTTCTTGTTCGCATCCAAAGTGTCCTGGACAATACCGTGCGTCACACCGATACAGGCATTTACCGCAGCCTGGGCCTGAGCAGAAGACACTCCCTGCGCACCATACTGGCAGCCTTCACCACCAGCCGAGTAGCAAGAGAAAGCCGGGTGCAATTTGGCATCCGTATCGTAAATGATAGCAGCCAAATGATATTCGCAGTTACCATCCACGGCCGGATCCACAATCGTAAAGCCCTTTTCGGCTTCCGTCATGCCATCCGGCCACATGCTTGCGTCCGAAACAAAGAAAACCGTATTCGTATTCAACTGGGTAAAGATTTGTTGCATCGGGATGGCTGTCGGAGCAAGACCCGCGCCATCATAGCCGTCATAGCCTAAAATTTCTTCACGTTCGGTATCCGAATCACGATAGATCGTCACTTCCGCAGGCGGTTCCTGATTAAACCAAACATAATAGAACCAGCCGCAACGAGTTGCATCCGTCTTCAAGGCAACGCCAGTCTTGCCTCCATCGGTACTGAGCATCGGAACAGAACTGTTCCAAAGCTGGTCATCCGGCGGAAGGAAGTAGAAGTACTTAGCGTCAGGAGGATCTGTTGAAATGGCGGTTTTGCCTTCCGTTGTCGGATCTTCATAAATGTAAAGCGTCGTACCCGTGCCAAAGGCGTCACAGGCGAACTTATCACCTTGATTCCAGCCTGTCTGATTATACTGCGTCGAGGTGATGCCGTAGTCGTTCCAGCCTCCTTCCGATGCAACAAAGAAGAATTCCTTTGCATATTGAGAACCGTAATCCAAAGTGTTGATTACGTACCAGCCATCCGAAAGGCTTGTCGAAGGCAACAGATTAAATTGCCCATCCACCACCATGTACATCGAATTCCAACCACCTGGGTTTGCGACGTAGACAGTACCAGAGCAACTAAGCGCCCAAGAAGAGCCCATTCCGAACAGGAGGGCAAAGCCGAATACAAGCTTTGCTAACCAGCTAGTCACGTTCTTTGTTTTTTTCATAACATCTCCAAAACCAATCGCAGCATCCCAACCACGAGATTTGCATATGACGACCCAAGAACGGCTTAGCTAAAAGTCGTTCTCATTCGCTTGAAAAACTATCCTTTTTTAAGAAAAAAGGGTAGTTTTTTCTTAATTTGCGATAGATTTACCGTTTACGCGTGATACCGAACGCATTTTTTTAGACAAAAAAGCTAATTTTGTCGTTGAAATGTCCACATTAGGCGAATTACATCTGGAAAACACAATCCAATCGGACGGACTTACCCGCCCTATGCCGACAGCAAAGGCTCGGCCTTATCTGATTGTGCTGTATCCGCAGACCTCTTTCCGCCAGATTCCCCTGACCCAAGGTAAAACGATTTTGGGCCGCGGAAGCGATGCGGACATTCGCCTGGAAGACGAAATGATTTCCCGCAAGCACAGCGAAATCGCTTGGGACGGAAACAAGGTTACCCTGCGCGATCTGGATTCGACGAATGGCACCTTTGTGGACGGAGTCGCCCTAACAACGCATCCAAAGGCCATCGATGCGGAAAACCGCCTGCAAATTGGCAAAATGGTCCTTAAAATCGACTTTAAGGAACCGACGGACGAAGCTTTTGACCGCGAATTCTTTGAAGCGGCCACAACGGATCCTTTGACCAAGGCTCCCAACCGTCGAACCTTTATGGACCGCTCCCTGGGTGAACTCGCTTCAGCACGTCGCAAGAACCAATACGTTCACGTGCTTTTGTGCGAAGTGGATCATTTTAAAAAGCTGAGCGATGACTGGGGAAAAACCGCCTGCGACATGATTTTGAAGGGGCTTGCCCAGATCCTGACCCGCAATAAGCGCGAAAGCGATCTCTTTGCCCGTTACGCAGGCGAAGAGTTCGTTCTGTTGCTCCCGGAAATGACCAAAGCCGACGCTCAAAAAAGCGCTGAACGCCTGCGTGCAGCCGTGGAAGCCTACAAGTTCAGCTTTAACGATAAACCGATTCCGGTAACGGTTTCGCTCGGCATCGCCAGTTTCAAGGGCAAGGAAATTCCCACCCTCGATACGATGCTCTCGACAGCAAGCCAGAGCCTTTACTATGCCAAGGAACACGGTCCAGGCCAGATCGTGCACTCGGACATGCTCGAAAAAGCGTGAAATACGCCTACATCGAAATCACGGAAAAATGCAACCTAAGTTGTCCGTTCTGCCCTAGCGCAGAATTGAACGGGCACCGCGGCGAAATGCCTCTTTCCCGTTTCGAAACAATCCTCGAAAGCTTACGGGGCAAAGTCCAAGAAATTTTTTTGCATGTATTGGGAGAGCCTTTGCTGCACCCTCAATTCGCAGGTATCCTGAAAGCAGTGGACGCGAGCGATTTCAAATTGAACCTGACGACAAATGGAGTTCTGATTGCAAAGCACGCAGATTCTCTTCTGGCGTCTTCTTCGCTGCGGCAAATCAATTTTTCGACTCACGCTTACGCCTATTTGCCAAGGAAAAAAGCCCTGAGCGTTTTGAACGATTCTTTCGACTTTGCCGAACGTTTGGATGCGGAACGTCCTGAAGTCTATTTGAACTTTAGGCTATGGAACGACCATGCGGACTCCACCTCGGATGCTTGGAACGCAACCGTTTTTCAGCTGTTTGCCGA
The DNA here is from genome assembly GCF_022776125.1 of Hallerella sp. NCBI lineage: Bacteria > Pseudomonadati > Fibrobacterota > Fibrobacteria > Fibrobacterales > Fibrobacteraceae > Hallerella > Hallerella sp. The sequence continues at coordinate 6,899 of NZ_JALFIA010000042.1, forward strand.
GCGTTTTCAGACGGATCTTTCCCAAACCGTTTTTTCTGTACGGCACAAGAGCTTTCCGATTACGGGACGCCTTTATTTGCACAGGGATTCGCGCTTTACATGGCCAAACGGTTCGGGCGAAGAAAAAGAAAAGGGAACGTGTCACGGCATCATTGACCAATGCGGCGTTCTCTTTGACGGGACGGTTGTCCCCTGCTGTCTCGATTACAAAGGAAATATTCCGTTAGGAAAACTTCCGGGCGAGACATGGGATTCTATTTTTACGAGCGAAAAAGCAGAGCGCATTCGAAAGGGCTTTGAGCAACACAAGCTGGTAGATTCCTTCTGCAAGCGCTGCCCCTTTGCCCGAAGATTTCGATGACAAGAAGGTTTCGATGATCGGAATTTCAAAAGAAGTGGAAAGCAATCAGACCGGCATTCACAAAGACTTGGAAGGGCTTGTTTTGCGCTATCTCGATTCGGAATTTCGCCGTCCGATCGCAGACCATACGCGGATTGCATTTGAAGCGGCAGAAGCCTTTGTCCATACATTTCAGGCGCCGATTGTTTTGGATTCCGGCTGCGGAACAGGCCTTTCCACGTTGAACCTCGCCAAGCGTTTTCCGGAGAATCCTGTGATTGGCGTGGACAAGTCCGAAGTGCGACTTTCCAAAGCTGACGCCCGTGCTGCAAACGGCGAGCCTTTGCCGAACAATATCTTTTACGTGCGCGCGGAACTGCTGGACTTTTGGAAGCTCGCCGCCGATGCCAAATGGAATATCTGCTTTCACGCTCTTTTTTACCCAAACCCTTGGCCAAAGCAATCCGGACTGCGGTACCGCTTTCACGGAAGCCCGATATTCCCGACGCTAATCAGGCTTTCTCCGGAACTTGAAATGCGGACGAACTGGAAAATCTATGCCGATGAATTCCGCTTCGCGTTAGAACTTGCGAGCAAACACTTGAACTGGGAGGCAAAAATTTCGGAAGAGACATTTGTTCCTTCTGAACCCATTTCCGCCTTCGAAAAAAAATTCAAGGAAAGCGGACATGAGCTTTACAAGGTAAGATTGCTTCGGGGTAACACCCCTCGCAAGGACTGAGGAACGTGTCATCGCGAGCGTAGCGTGGCGATCTAAATTCAATTTGAAAACAACTTTTTAAAACAAAAATCCCCCGCAGCGCTGCGAGGGATTTTTGAATTCCTTCAACAAGGATTCTTTCTTGCGAAAGATTAAGCCTTGTTCAAACGATCCTGGATCATGTCGATGATTTCGGAGAGTTCCTTCGGAAGGTGCTTGCCGAACTTCGGATAGTGATTTTCCTTCACGTCAGCGAGTTCCTTCTTCCAGCCTTCCACATCCACCTTGAGGATTTCCGGAAGGGTTTCCTTGTAGTAGTCAGCGAGACCATCGGTGTTGAGGGTCTTCGGCATGTAACCGATAGCGGTTTCAACAACGTTGGAATTGTCGCCGTTGCAACGGTCAAAGATCCAAGCGAGCACGCGGCTGTTGTCGCCGTAACCCGGCCACATGAAGCCACCCGGGAGCTTCTCGTTGTTGGCATCCTTGCGGAACCAGTTCACGTAGAAGATCTTCGGAAGCTTGTCTTCGGTAGACTTCTTGCCGATTTCGATCCAGTGCTTGAAGTAGTCACCCATGTTGTAGCCGCAGAACGGGAGGATGGCGAACGGGTCGCGACGGATCTTACCGACTTCAGCAGCGTTGATGGTGGAAGCAGCGGTGATTTCAGAACCCACGATGGAGCCGAGGAACACGCCGTGGTTCCAGCTGAGGGACTGGTGGACCAGAGGAATGGTGGACGGACGACGGCCACCGAAGAGGATTGCAGAGATAGGCACGCCGGCAGGATCTTCCCATTCCTTAGCAATGCAGGGGCACTGGTTGGCAGGAGCGGTGAAGCGAGCGTTCGGGTGAGCCATTTCTTCGCCCTTCGGAGCCTTATCCTTCGGAAGAGCGTCACGGGTATTGCCCTTCCAGTCAACGAGCTTGCCCTTGGCCGGATAGCCGATGCCTTCCCACCAGACGTCACCATCTTCAGTGAGTGCGCAGTTCGTGTAAATGGTGTTCTTTTCAGCAGAAACAAGAGCGTTCTTGTTGGATTCTGCAGAGGTGCCCG
>NZ_JALFIA010000043.1:0-37868 GCF_022776125.1 Hallerella sp.
TCCTTTTCCGTCAAATTTGATTGACCGGAGCATCACTCAAGCACATCTCCAAATCCTTCAATCAGCCTGCCCGGATCCCGTCCGGGGCGTTTCCTGGCCGTTTCCGACCGGAACGAGGCCAATTATAGAAATCCCCACGGAATCGTCAAGGGGTTCCTGCTCTATTTTTTAATTTTTTTTGCTTTTTTTTCGCTTTCCATGCGTAAAAACAATTATTTTCTAGGTTAGTTTCAAGAAAAGAACATTCTATCAACAATTTTTTAACTGATTTCTTATTCGGAAATCAAGCTTTGGGCAATTTTTTCGAAGTTTTGATTGAAATCTTCCCCTAAATCGATTCTTTCCGCCACTGTTTGGTGACGGAACCAGGTGATTTGTCGCTTTGCATAGCGTCTTGTACCCAGCTGAACCGCATCGACGACTTCTTTAGAGGACATTTTCCCCTGAATGCAGGATACCCATTCTTTATATCCAAGGCTCTGCCATGCCGGAGCTTCCAGCGGAACTCGTGAAAGCAAGTTTTCCACTTCTTGTTTCCAGCCGTCTTCAATCATTTGCAGAACACGCTTGTCGATGTTTGCATACAACGTTGTACGTTCACGATCAAGCCAGAAGGTTTTCACGTTTCCGATTCCACCTTTACGGTCGCTGCGGACTTCGGAAAACTTGCGACCGGTTTGCATCGAAACTTCTAGAGCGCGTAGCAAACGTTGGCGGTCTTGCGGGAGAATAGTTTGTGCGGAATCTGGATCAATTTCTTTGAGCATTTGATACAAAGCATCTAAGCCTTTGTTCGAAAGAATCGTTTCACACTCTTTTCGAATGTCTTCACGGACCTGCGGAATTTCGGCGAGCCCTTCCGTGAGCGCTTGCAAGTACATTCCCGTTCCGCCGACCAAGATGTATGGAGTCCGAGGATTCTTTTGCAAAAGCTCTTTGACCAAGCGGACAAATTCGCCCACCGAAAAACTTTCCGTCGGAGGATAGAAATCTACCAGATGATGAGGAATATTCTTTAGCGCTTCTTTAGACGGCTGAGCCGTGCCGATGCAGAAGTCTTTATAGATCTGGCGGGAATCCATTGAAATGATTTTCGCACGAAACTCTTTCGCAAGCGAAAGAGAGAGTTTCGTTTTTCCTACGCCTGTGGCGCCGACTAGAGCACAAAGAAGGGGCATCGATTTTTAATGTAGTTATATTTGGACTGCATGAAAAATAAGAATCTCATCCTGGTCACGATTTGTATTGCGATTGTTCTTTTAGGGGTATCCTTTGTTCTGATGAATCAGGAAGCCTTTGACAATACGCTGATCGCGACGGGCTTAAAAAAATCAAAGCCGATGCTTGCGGACGCGGATCCCTATATGAAGAAACTTCTTCAAGAGATTCCCGTTCAAAAGGTTCTGCCGAAAAAAAAGAAGAACCCGCGCGAAATTTGGAAAGTCGGACGCGGAATTTCTTACCCGAATTACCTTTTGAAAGCGCAGAGGCATTTGGAAAAGCACGGCGGGAAAGTCCTTTCGATGGAAGAAGTCGAAAGTCGAAACGGCTCGGTTGTCGATTTTGACTTTGTCGCACCCTTTGGCGATACCTTCTACGTTCAGTTGCAGGTCGCGGATAGCTTTTATAATAATACGTCCCGTTTGGCGGTCGCCTTTTACGCAAGCAAAGAACTTTCAGGTTTTGCGGACGAATTGAACGGACTAAACTTTCCGTATTCCCTGCTGATTACACCGTCCGAAATTTCTTCCTTCAAAGCGGGCCTTAAAAAACTGAATCAGTACGAATCCGTCGTCTGGCTTCCGATGGAAGACAAGAAGCTTCGTTCTAAATCCTTCAGCAAATCGATGATCTTTATTCATCAATCCCAATCTGAAATTCAGGACATTGTCACAGACGCTTTAGAAAAAGTTCCCCACGCACAAGGAATTGCGACTCGATTCGGCAGCCGCGCCGTGGAACAGCAAGCCTTGCTCCACGCCATTTTCAATCCTCTCCAAGAACGCAACCTTTGGTTTATGGATTTAACCAAGAACCGCTATTCCAGAGCCGAAGACGTCTGCGAGGACATCCATCTTAAGTGTCGTACAGAAAGCCCATTCGACCCGTCTAGAATGACGCATGCCGTCTATGTTTCTCGGGTCTTGAAAACGGCAAGACGATCCGGCAAAGCAATTTTGATTCTTCCTATTTCAAACGCGAGCTTCAAGGCTATCGAAAATTTAGAAGCCGACGCGACTGCACAAGGGACAGAATTTGTTAGTTTATCCAATATCTTCCAAACTGAATAGGAGGGCTCATGCCTGTTAAACTGAGCGTAAATATTGACCTCATCGCTACGATCCGCGAAGCCCGCAAGATCCGCGAACCGGATCCTGTTGCAGGCGCCACCCTGGCAGAACTTGCCGGTTGCCACGGTATTTCCGCACACCTGCGAGAAGACCGCCGCCACATTCAAGAACGCGATGTTCGACTGCTCCGCGGCATTGTAACGACCCATTTGAATTTGGAAATGGCTCCAACTTCAGAAATGATCCAGCTCGCGATTGATATTCAGCCGGATATGGTAACGCTTGTTCCTGAAAATCAGGAAGTGACCAGCGAAGGCGGTTTGAACGTTGCCGCTCGAATCGACGAACTGACCAAAACCGTCGCCTCCTTCAAAAATAACGATATCGCCGTGAGCGTCTTTATCGATCCGGATACGGACCAGGTAAAAGCGGCAAAGAAAATCGGAGCGGACTTTGTGGAACTGCACACAGGTCACTTTGCAAACGCTTTTGATTTAGGTTCTTCCGCAGACGTGGATCGTGAACTCGCCGCCATCCAAGACATGACCGTTCTTGCTCGCAAATATGGTTTACGCGTCAACGCAGGGCAAGGCTTGAACTACCGCAATGTCGGTTACATTTCAAGTATCAACGGTATCGAAGAATTGACGATCGGACACAGCATCATCGGACGTTCTGTGATGATCGGTATGGACCGTGCCGTTCGCGAAATGCTCGAATCGATTCGCCTCGCCGAACATTGATTTTTGATTCAATACTTTCGATTTAAAAGAAAAACCTTCCGAAAACTCGGAAGGTTTTTTTTCAATTTTCAAGAATTACTTATTTGCGGCAGGAGCGGCCTTTGCTGTATCAGCGGCAGGCTTTGCGGTGTCTGCAGTTGGCTTTGCGGCTTCGGTCTTGGACGGTTCTGCCGGCTTCGCCGTTTCGGTTTTAGCCGTTTCCGCTGGTTTTGCGGATTCTGCCTTAGCTGCCTTCTTTGCGGCCTTGATGCTGTCCTGTTCTGCCTTCTTCGCAGCCTTTACTGCGGCAATGCTGTCGGCCTTTGCCTTTTTGGCAGCGGCGATACTGTCTTGCTTCGCCTTCTTTACGGCAGCGATACTGTCCTGCTTGGCCTTTTTGGCAGCCTTGATGCTGTCTTGTTCAGCCTTTTTGGCAGCCTTGATGCTGTCCTGCTTAGCCTTCTTCGCGGCCTTTACCGCAGCGATGCTATCGGTCTTTGCCTTTTTGGCAGCGGCGATACTGTCTTGCTTAGCCTGCTTAGCGGCCTTAGCGGCTGCAATACTGTCAGCCTTCTGTTCTTCCGGAGTCTTCACAGCCTTGGCCGTATCCACCGGAGAAGCTGTCACCACATTCAAAAGTTCCACTTCAAAGACGAGAAGGGAGTTAGGCGGAATCACCGGAGATGCGCCTTCTGCACCGTAACCGAGTTCGCTCGGGATCCAAGCCTGAACCTTTTCACCTTCCTTCATCAAAGTCAAAAGTTCCTGCCAGCCCTTGATCACAGCATTCACCGGGAATTCAAGCGGTTCGCCGCGCTTGATAGAGCTATCAAATTCCGTTCCGTTCAAAAGAGCGCCAGCGTAATGGACTCGCACCTTATCGGTGAGCTTCGGAGCTCTTGCGCTCGAATCCTTTACCTGGGTAATATACTTGTACTGAAGACCGCTAGCCGTGGTGATCACGCCAGCCACAGTCTTATTCTTTTCAAGGAAGACTTTCTGAGAGTCCAAAGCGGCCTTAGCGGCTTCTGCGGCCTTCTTTTCGCGCGTAACCTGCATCTGAAGAACCAGTTCCTGGAGAGCCTTTTCCGCCTGGGAATCGGTCATCAGCAAAGCCTTGCCATCCATTTGATCGCTCAAAGAGCGAAGGAACAGTTCCTTGTCGATTTCCGCATCCACATTCTTAATGGCACGGCCCATATCCATTCCGAGGGCATAGCTGTAACGGTCCTTCGGCGTCATCAAAGTGTCTTTTTTAACGGCAACTGCAACCGAATCCGTTGATGCAACAGAATCCGTCGGTAAAGTCGCAGCTGCAGGAGCGGTTTCCGGCTTCGGAGACGAAGAACAAGCGATTAACGTGCCCAAAACGGCAGCGGAAAAAATACTAGAAGTCCATAATTTCATATTTTAATCCTTGATATTTGATACCTCCCAATTTAGGAACTTTATCATGAAAAAGTGGATCGTCGTTTTATTTTTAACAGCATTTGCCGCAACCCTTTACGCAGCACGCCCCGTAACGCACGTTGAAGTTCCGTTTAATGCAGGAATCGGCCCCACAGCCTTTTGGATTCCGGGCGTTGCCGGCAGAGAGCTCCACACGGGCTTTAATCTGAACCTCTATGGAGTCATTACCCCGCAAACGCTTGACGCCAACAAGGAAAAAATTCCTATTAAGTACCGTCGTTATTTGAATACGATGCGCGAAGTGCATGTAGCCCCGATGTGGATGATTTTAATCCCCCAATATGTGATCGTGAGTCCAGCCGCTCTTGGCGAAGACGATGCCCTTTACGGTGCCATTTGGTCGTTGCTCAGCGTAGGCCCGGAATTCATTTCGAAGCGTTACTACGTCGTCGAAGGCAAGTTCTCGCCTACCGTGAGCTATTTGCACGTGGATTCTGACGACAACGAAGACTCCGAGAACCTGGTCGGCGTCGGCTGCATGCTCTCGCTTGCCCTGACCTATACCTTTACAGACAATTTCCTTGTAACTTTCTCCTATGCGCACTTGCTACAGTTGCCCCTCAGCATCAACTCGTACAAGCCTACCGATGCGACTTCGGAACATTGGATTCAGGCAGGCGCCCTCTCTTTGATCCTGCATTTCCGTTTCGGAATGAGCCAAAAACTATAAATTGGCGTTTTTTCGTTAAAAACAACATTCTAGGAGTGACATAGATCATCCTCCCGCCCAAATCTTCCAAGATGTGTTACAAAACACTTTACACAAAGGAAAACTTTTCTTAAAATTAGTATACAGATGGATTGAGTGGATGACGGAGCACATGTGTGTTCCGAAACAGAGGGTACAATAATGCAAGCTACTAGCAATACGTTATTCTCTTCCACTGCAGAGAAGGCTCGTGTCGTGCGCACCCCCCAAGAATTTGAAATTGCGCAGGAAAGAGCGCGCAAAGCCCTTTTCGCAGAAATGACAGCGGTGAAACCTGAAAGAATTTACGAAAGCTCCAGGCAGACGGCAAAGCTCAGCCCGATGGTGGCCTTTGCGGTTTTCATTGCAAGCTTGAGCGTTCGTGACTGATCTGTCGATTCGGCATTCAGCTGCCAGAATCCAGAATTTTTTCAAGGGGAAATTTCGATACAGGAATCAACCACAATTCCTGTTTTCTATCTTTTTAAAAAACAGGAGATCCTATGTCAGCTCTTATCCTCGACGGCAAAAAACTCGCCAAAGAATCTGAACTTCAACTGAAGGAACGCGTCGAAGCCCTCAAGGCACGCACAGGCAAGACCCCAATCCTCGCCACGATTCTCGTGGGCGACGACCCGGCCAGCGCCACCTATGTGAAAATGAAAGGCAACGCCTGCGCTCGCGTGGGCATGGAAAGTCTCCCGGTTCACATGCCGAAGCAGACGACGACCGAAGAACTCCTCGCCAAGATCGAAGAATTGAACGAAAATCCGAACGTACACGGCATTTTGCTGCAGCACCCGGTTCCGCGTCACATTGACGAACGCGCTGCTTTTGAAAAAATCGAACGTCGCAAGGACGTGGACGGAGTCACCTGCCTCGGCTTTGGCCTGATGGCGATGGGCGAAAAAGCTTACGGTAGCGCAACGCCGGCTGGCATTATGCGCATCCTCAAGGCTTACGACATTCCCCTGGAAGGCAAGCACGCTGTGGTTGTCGGACGTAGCGCCATCCTCGGAAAGCCGATGGCCATGATGCTTTTGAACGCAAACTGCACCGTGACAATTTGTCACAGCAAAACCAAGGACCTCGAAAAGTACGTCGGCGATGCAGATATTCTGATCGGCGCGGTCGGCAAGCCGGAATTCATCAAGACCGCCTGGATCAAGAAGGGCGCGGTCGTGATCGATGCCGGTTACCATCCAGGTGGAGTCGGTGACGTGGAAAAAGCCGGTCTTGAAGATGTCGCTAGCGCCTACACCCCGGTTCCGGGTGGAGTCGGTCCAATGACGATAAACACGCTCATTTACCAGAGCGTGGACAGCGGCGAAAGTTTCCTCGGCAAGTAAATTTTACCGCTTACAATTTAAAGAGCCTCCCCCGCAGGGAGGCTTTTTCCTTCCGATAATTTTACTTCACCTGAACGCAAACCTGATAACGTCCCTTGGGGAGCGTCGAGCGGCTAAAGCCCAACTGCGTTGCACCAGGCGAAACATTTCCCGCAAAATTTGCCACTTTTCGACCGCTCATGTCAAAGACAGAGACTTGGACATAGGCAGAATGCGACATGCGAAGGATTCCCGTTCTCAAGTCGTAGGCAGCACTGGTCACCATTTGAAGCGGAACCGTGGAACCGATAGCCATTTCTTCTTCCGGATCATTGATTTGCTGTTCAGTTTCTTTGAGAAGTTCACCCGGAATCTGGGTAACGCCTGCAACGTCAAAACGGAACTCGTCTACATTCGGGCCCCCGTTTTCCGTGAGAGACTTGAGACGCAGAACGTTCGTATCTTTCGAAAGATTCACCTGTACAGATACGCTGTCGTAAGTTGTCCAATTCGACGTAGACGGAAACACGATGATTCCGGCGCTTTTCCCGTTGAGGAAAAGTTCCATGCTGCGATCGGTACTGCCTCCATTTGCAAATCGGATGTTTAAGATTGCGGAATTCTTGGCGGTCGGCACATTCAAATTCCAAGCGCCATAACTTTCCAAACTGTTGTTGAAATTGTAATAGCCGCTGTCTATCCAGCCTGCATTATTTTCTTCATAGGCGCCGACGCCTTCGTTTGGATAGGCGGCATTGACACTGCTAAGAAATTCCGTAGAAGCCGTAATCACGCTTGCCATGGCGCGAACCGTGATGGTTCCGCTGACCGTTGCGCTTTCACCGCCGTCATCGGTCGTGACGATGGTATAGCCGAAAATTCCGGTCGCAGTCGGAATGCCTTGCAAAACAATTGTACTGTCCGAAGTGTTCACCTTTGCCGTAATGCCGTCCGGAAGTTCCGTCGCCTTTGCGCCGCCACAAGCGAAATATTTATAGGTGATGCTTTGAATGGAATCGCCAAGCACAAGGCTCTGATCCGGAGATCCAGCATTCAGGACCAGAGCGGGGACCGAGACAATGTCACTTTCTTCGACAAGGACTTCGACACGGCCCGTATATTTCGTTCCATCAGAACCTTTGACCGTGTACTTGAAAGAGGCGAGACCTGTAAAATTCGGATTCGGCGAGAATGTAGCTGTGTAACCGTCCGTCTCTAAAGACACTAAGCCGTTTTCGGCAGCAGAAAGAGTGTAGGACGGAGAAACAGCCTGGAAACCCTTTGTAATTGAACGTAGATCGAAAGATGCTCTTCCATTTTTCGAAGCGGTCATGTGCATCGCACCGAGCCAGTTGATGTACTTTTCGATATAGGCGTATCCATCTGCACCGATTGTCATTGCATCGTCCGAAGTCACATTGTAGCCCATTGCAGTTTCAAAAAAGTCCGGAATTCCATCGCCGTCTGTATCGAGAGCCTTTTCGCCCGAGATCACTTCGCCCCAGCCATTATTCGTCGTGAGACCCATCGCTCCAACCGACTTGACAAGAGCACCAGCTATGCCGAGAGTTCCTACCTGGTACCACACCAAAGAATCGATATCGTCGTAAGGCAACACGCCGCTCTGGGAAGTCACATAACGCCAAGCACTAGCGGCGCTGAGCATGGGACCGTTTACGGTCATTTCGTTCCAAGGCGATGAAAGTTCTTCCCCTGCACCTTGGTAGTAATAAATCGTCGAGGGCTCCCCATTCAACACTCCATCGCGATTCGTATCAATCATATTGCCGGAAGCGTAAATGCTCTGGTTCTTATCGACCTGGAACCAGGGATTGCTACCCTTTGGACCATATACAAAGTAATTGTTCACAATGTCGTGATTAAAATGCGTGCTCGTATGAGTGGTATAACCCGCTTCAAAATTATAAAGGATGTTATTGACAAAGACATCGTTGATCTTATCCAAGGGATTCCTGTTGTGGGTATTCACGAACGCATTGTAATACCAAGACCAGGCGCCGTCCACCGATTCGATGTGGGCACCGAACTGCTGACCGATCGGATTCGCGATTAGAGAATTCTGCACCGTCACGCCTGTCACGCGATAATTCGCATCGTCCGAAGAGCCTCCAAAATTATTCCAAGGAGCGAGTTCTACCGAACAATGGTCCACGATAACGTTCTTCGCATCGTATAAGTTAAGGGCATCGTCCTTTTCGGAATTGGTATTTTCGCCGGGTCGGATTCGCAAGTAACGAATAATGATGTTACTCTGTTTACCTGTGCTGAGTTTTCCGCCGTGAATAGCGATTCCTTCACCGGGAGCTGTCTGCCCCGCAATAGTAATGTTGCTCTTGATGGAGACCGCCGTCTGAATATGGATGATTCCACCCACGTCAAAGACAACTATTCGGTTTCCTTGACTCACCGCATCTCGAAAAGAGCCTTCGCCCGAATCGTTGAGGTTGGTAACATGATAAACGGAACCCCCACGGCCACCAGTCACCTGGGCGCCAAAACCCAAAGCTTCCGGAAACGCGAGTACTTCAGCAACCGCAGAACCCAAACCAAATAGAGTCGAAAACATCGCAACAGCGAATTTTGATTTTTGCATAGTACACCATTCCTTTATGCTAAAAATCTATCTTCGCTAAAGAATGCGCGAGCAAAATAAAGTTTTATGCGTTGTCTAAAGACAATTTGGAAATTTCACCGGGTTTTAAATTCCCAAGCGCCCAATTTCCAATGCGAACGCGGACAAGGCGCAAGACTTCTATTTCAAAAGTCTGCAAAATACGCCGAATTTCTCGATTCTTGCCTTCATGCAGCACAACGGAAAGCCAAGCCGTTTTTTCGCCGGTTCGTAAAACGCGAACATCCGCCATTCGCATCTGTTCCGGAGATTCTCCAAAAACGCGCGGAGGAACCAGAACTCCTTTTTTCATTTGCTCCATTTCTTCTCTGGAGGGTGCACGGGAAACCTGAACGTGATATTCTTTTTCTAGATGTGTTTCCGGGGCAAGAATGCGGTCTGCGAAAGCGGTGTCGTTGGTAAAAAGAAGCAGTCCTTCGCTCGCCTTGTCGAGACGTCCAACAGGGAAAACATGCTGCGGCAATTTTCCTTTCAAAAGGTCCATGACCGTTTTACGTCCCTTTTCATCGGAAGCGGTCGTCACAATTCCACGGGGTTTGTTCATTGCGAAGTAAACATGCGCTATTTTCGAAACAGGCTTTCCATCGACGGTGATTTTAGAAGATTCCGTTGCAGGCGTTTCCGGGTCGCGGACAAGGCGCCCATCTAAGGTCACACGACCTTCACGGACAAGATTTTCGGCTACGGAGCGGGAGCAGTATCCGCGTTTGTTGAGAATTCGGGCGACGCCGAAACGTTTCAGAGGCATGCAGAGCTAATCCTCGCGCGTATCCTTGGATTCTTTTTTCATCTTGTACATGCGATCGTCCGCGAGGCGGCAAACATCGCCGGCGGTAGAACGCACTTCACTACGCATCGCGGTTCCGTAAGACGCGGAAAGCGGGATTGGCAAAACTTGCGAGGCTTCTTCCTGAAGAACTCGCATTTTTTCAAAGGCGGTTTCCATATCGTTCAAATGTTCCTGCCGTACAATCACCAAAAATTCATCGCCGCCCATACGAATCGGAGTTCCGATTCCCTTGAACGCTTCGGACAAGGTTTTAGCAAATGCCTGGAGCTGTTCATCGCCCTTCCCATGCCCATAGGTATCGTTCAGCTTCTTTAGGCCGTTCATGTCGATACTCGTCACCGCATAGTCCGAACCGATTCCGTTCAGCACGTCGAAAATTTGCTCACATTTTGCACGGTTGTAAAGCCCCGTCAAAGCATCTCGGTACGCAAGCGAAGAAAGCAGGTCCTTTTCCGTTTTGTTCACAATCGCACGCTGCAGGTAAATCACATAACTGACGAGCAAAGACATCAAATAGACGAGAAGTCCCCAAGACGTAATCGGATTTCCTCGCGGATCCACACCCGGTGTAACCCGGCTCAAATTAAATACGACAAGTTCTGCGATACAAGAAAGGCAGAAGAGCAAAAATCCGATATCGGAAATTCTTTCCGGAAGTCCATCCTTTTTAGAATAAACAACTCCCGGCACCATCAGGAACACGATACCCAAGACCATGTAAATATGGAAAAGCAACAGGAATTGAGGATAGTTCGCCACATGCGCAAGCTGGAGAATCGTCGTTCCGGCAAAAAAGATTCCATTAAAAATCGGAAGTGACACAAGCCCGTACCAGCGCCATCCCGAAAGTTTCTTTCTGCGCATACTGACGAATAGAAGTTCGATCGAAATCGGTGCAAGATAAAGCATCGCATATTCAAGAATCGCATTGAATTCCAGGTTCAGCGAAATCAGCTGAATTTCATGTGTGTAACAAATCGTCCAAATACCGAGTACGAAGGAAAAGAATCCGATCAACGGCAAACGGACGAAATAGCCCGCAAAGCCCATTGCGCCGATGCCGCCGACCATCGCCATCGCCCCGAACAGGGTCATAAAAATCGCGATGCAGAACGACACCGAAATGTGCTCCGCCAAATACGGAGCGCCCATCATCTGATTCGGTAGAATCGTCGTCTCTGGCATAATGTCAAAGGCTCCCGATTCCGCCGCATAAACTTTCAGCCTTAATTTTTGGCCGCCCCATCCAGCCGGAAGTTCAATCCGATGATATCCGCTTCCCACTATCAAGCCTTCGCTTAAAAGTTCTTGCCCATAGGAATAAATTTTTTCGTCGTTTAAATAAACATCCATCGTCGACACAAACAATCGAATATGCAATGCGGAATAATCCGAAAGTCGCGTCGGCAAGGTCGTTTCCAAAAGCAAGGAATCCCCAAGTGGAGCTTCCCCTTGAATCGGTCGATACTGAGCCAGTGATGGTGGCTGCGATGTCTTTCCATGGTACGTCACTTCCCAAGGAGAATCCCAAACAATGGAATTGTTCGAAGAACGATTTTTAGAAACCCCAATCAATGAAATAATGAACACCGCCGCAAGCATAAATGCTGCCGCAAGAAATCCCATTTTCCGTTTTGTCGATATCATTTTTTAACGACTCCTTTCTACAATTTACATAGCATAAAGGGAAATCCAACTTCAAAGCGATTTCTTTGTTCGATAACAAACATTTTTTTGCAAAAAAGGCAGATTTATCATTCCAACTTGGAATGCGGATTGATAATTTTAAAACCAAACAAGGAGATTCTATGAAGCACTTTACCCTTTTCGCACTTCTCATCCTCTGCATTTGCGGTTTTACCTTCGCGGGAAACGATTCCAAGGATTTGTTCACCACGGTCTCTTGGGAAATGGCGATTGAAATGAGCAAGGATAAGAAAGCCAAGGCTATTTTTGTAGATGTCCGCACTCCGCAGGAAGTCGCCCAGGGTACCGTCGCCGGTTCTTTGAACATTCCTCTGCAGCAGATTCAGGCCCGCTACTCGGAACTTCCGAAAGACAAGAGCCTGCTTATATTCTGCCGCAGCGGAAAGCGAAGCCGTGCCGCTTCAGATTTTTTGATTCAGCAGGGTTATACCAAGGTTTACAATGTGGACGGTGGATTCTTGGCAGCACCGCCGTCAGCCGCTTTTAAGTAATCCAACAAGGCGGAATTGATTTGAACCCGTTCCTTTGCAATATAGAGGGCCGGGTTTTCTTTTTCCTGTGCACTGAGACGGGCAGCATCTTTTTCGGAAAGAACTATCGGAAGATCCCCGTCGAGTTCTGCACGGAGAACTCGTGCGTATGCCTTGGAATGATCCGTAAGAAATACGCATTTTTGAATTTGAAGTCCAAAGCTTTCGATGTCTAACGCAAAACGTTTTGGGTTTCCGATGCCCGTGACCACGGCCACGGGTGAATTTGGAGAAAGCGATTTCCCTTGAAGGTTTTGAATCTTTTCAATGCCAAATGTGACCGCAAAATTTGGCTTCGCCATATCCGCACTTGAGGTTGCCTGTTCACGGTAGCCGTCAATCGTCCATGCATCGGGATGATCTTTTTCAAGGCTCACGCATGAACCGCAGGGAAACAGATCGGTCAAGGATTTTGCCGTTTCGTCCCACCGCAAAACGAACCGGGTGGCATTTACAAAACGTGTATCTTCGAGTCCCCCGTCACAAAGTAAAATATCGAACTTTCCATCGAGCTGTTTTGCAGTCTTGTAACGATTGGATGTTTGAAAGACGGACGCTCCACAGGGCGAGGATTGAAGCATTCGAAATTCATCCCAGGCGGTTTGATGGCAAAGGATGGCTACGCGGTATCCTTGCGCCGTCAAAAGTTCCGAAAGCCGTTGAACAAGAGGTGTTTTGCCAGCGCCGCCGGCAAGGAAAGATCCTACGATCCAAACCCGACTTTTTTGTAACGGTTTCTTTGGGCGGTAAAGCGTTCTACGAAAGGCGCAAAATACAGCCCGGTAAATACCAGCCAGTAAAAATCGCAGCGGAAATGGAACTTGCCCAAGCATGGTCTCAAATTAAATTTATACCTTTAATCTCGTCCAATTTAAATTCTGAAAAACAAGGCTATAGTTATGCGCGTACTCGTTCTTAACTGCGGTAGCTCTTCTGTGAAGTTTGCCGTTATCGATACAAATACAAAGGAATCCATCGCAAGCGGTCTCGTCGAAAACATCGGCGTGAACGGTCACACGAAGGCAAAGGGTCCGGAAGGCAAAATCGATTTCAACTTTGACTGCCCGACTCACGCTGAAGCAGTCGACCAGGTCAAGAAATTCCTTGACTCCCAGAATCTCACCTCTTCGATCGAAGCCATCGGTCACCGCGTCGTGCATGGCGGTAAGTACATCAAGAGCGAAAAAGTGACGCAAGAAGTCATCGACTACATCCGTAGCATCACGCTCTTTGCACCGCTTCACGAACCGGCTCACACAACCGGCATGGAATGCGCAACCAAGTTCTTCCCGGATATTCCGCAGGTCGCTGTATTCGACACGGCTTTCCACCAGACGATGCCAACAAAGGCTTACCTCTACGGTATTCCGTACAAATTCTACGAACAAGACAAAATCCGTCGCTACGGTGCACACGGCACAAGCCACCGCTTTGTGACCGCAGAAGCTTGCAACGTTCTCGGCACGAAACCGGAAGAAACCTGCCTCATCACCGCTCACCTCGGTAACGGCAGCTCCTGCTCCGCGATTCTCAACGGCAAGTGCGTCGATACCACAATGGGCTTCACTCCGCTCGAAGGCTTGATCATGGGAACCCGTTCCGGTTCTCTCGACCCGGCGATTCTCTTCTACATCAGCAAGAAGTACAGCAAGGAATACGGCACGATCGATCAGCTCGACCACTTGGTGAACAAGGAATCCGGTCTTCTCGGTCTCTCTGGCCTTTCGAACGACATGCGCACTTTAACGCAGGCCGCAAGCGAAGGCAACAAGCGCGCCCAGATTGCCCTCGACGTTTTCTGCTACAGACTCACCCGTGAAATCGGCGGCATCGCCATGGCTCTTCCGCGCATCGACGCCATCGTCTTCACCGGCGGTATCGGCGAAAACAGCTCTTACGTTCGTAAGCAGACTCTCGAAAACCTGAAGATTCTCGGTTACCAGATTGACGATGATCGCAACAACAAGAGCGGCAAGGAATCGAACCACTTGATTACCAAGGACGGCACTCCGAAGGCAATCGTCGTAGCGACAAACGAAGAACTTTTGATTGCTCTCGACACCGAAGCTCTCGTAAAGTAATCCGCTCAAATCCCATTTGAAAAAGGCTCCGCACTACGGGGCCTTTTCTTTTTGAAATCTCGAATTTTAATAGATCACGTCTTCGAGAACAAGTGCCTGGGGAGGCGCCATTGTACGTTCACCTTTAAAGCGGTCGGCAAAGATTTCTTTCACCGTGCCTTCCGGGTAACGTCCACGTCCGACGTCAAAGAGCGTTCCCACCATCGCACGCACTTGGCGGTGCAAAAAGCGGTTTCCTTGAATATGCCACTGCACCATGTAATCCGAAACTTGGACAAGCTCAAAACGGGTGATGTTGCAAAGCGTACTTTTCCCGTCATTTCTCGGAATGCAGAATCGGATAAAATCATGTTCACCGATAAAGGATTTTGCTTCACGTTGCATCAAATCGTAATCGATCGGCAAATGTCCGATTTCCCAGCCAAAGTCGCGGAGCAGTGCCACGGGCCTTGTGAAAATCGAATAGACGTAGTAGCGAGAAACCGCATCGTAGCGGGAATGGAATTCCGGATCGCAGACTTCGAGGTCGCGAATCTTGACCGTGTGACGACCAAGACCGTTGATAGAACGCGTCAATTTTTTACAGTCGATTTCGCCGTCGTAGTCGAAGTGGACCATCTGTCCGCGGGCGTGAACACCTGTATCGGTGCGGCCTGCGGCGACGAGATCGATCGGGGTGCGGAGTGCGGTTTTAAATGCCTCTTCCAGCGCTGACTGCACGGTAACGTATTTCGTTTTACCGTGTTCGTTCTGTTCTTGCCAACCATAGTAGGCGCTGCCGAGATATTCGCAGCGGAAACGATAGCGCATGGGCTATTCCCCGGTTTCGCGTTTGACGCGGATGACCGTTTCGACCTGTTCTTCGGAAAGCTGCGTGCGACGGGCAATTTCTGCCGGCGTATATCCGCGACGATTCAGCTGAATTACGCGTTCCTTATCCTGACGTTCTCTGTCAAAGCGCGTCATTTCAAGCGGATTCGGTTTGGGAATGGCAGTGCCCTTCATCGTATTGTGACTTTGGGCGCGGACGTTTTGAACCCTATCCGGATCGCGATGGACTCCCCTGGGAACGGCGAGGCCAGCGAGCGTGTCGGAAAGAGACTGCATCGCCTTGGTAATACGCTGTTTTGCAGTCGGGCGCAGAACGGGATGTTCGATTTCACCCTTTGCATTTTCAAATTCCACATCTTCCGTTGTCACAAAGCTCGATTCCTGGGACGCAGCTTGAGCTTCATCCGCCTGTTTTGCGTCATCAATAATCGAGCGGCGATGAACTCGGGTGCGGTCCACAAAAGTCGGATCCTCCAGACCGCCCTTCGGCGTTTTAAAACGGTTATCCCTGCGGATCTGTTCAAGCTGACGGGTGATTGCTTCCTGGCGGTTGCGCAGAATAAAGAAGACAACGCCACCGATGACGACCAAAGCGATGAGGCCTCCGATGATAAAGACAAAGACATTCGTCCCCGAACTTTCCTTTTCGACCGAAGATTCCTTCGCCTTGGCAGAAGCCTTTACCGGGGCTGGCGTCGAAGCGTCCGATTCCAAATTGCGCATAGCGACGAGGACGCTCCAAAGGGAATCGCGGTGAGCAATCGCCACCTTTTTTTCATCAGGGTCATCTGCAGCGGCAAAGACAGCCATATCCGCTTCATCAATTTCTTCGCGCAGGGACAGATAACGTACTCCGTCCAGTTTCGGCTGAAACGGATCCGCTTTCAAAAAAGCGAAAAGCGCTATCGCGAGAACCAAGAGAACTGCGGGCACAATAAATTTCTTCATACAACAAAAAATTTACAAATATTCCGCTTCGAGTTTTTGGAACCACACAAAAAGCCCCGGAAAATCCGGGGCTTCTGTGACAAAGCTTAAATCCGATTACTTCTTGTTTTCAAGAACAAGCTTGCGGCAATCTTCGAAGAACGGATTCGAGTCATGCGGACCCGGAGCCGCTTCTGGATGGAACTGTACAGCAATCATCGGAACCTTCTTCGAACGGAAACCTTCGATTGAATGGTCGTTCAAGTTCACATGCGTAATTTCAAGAACTTCCGGATCGATGGATTCGTCGAGAACGGCGAAGTTGTGGTTCTGGGAAGTCACCATGACACGTCCCGATTCCATGAACATCACCGGATGGTTTCCACCGTGGTGACCGAACTTGAGACGACCGGTTTTTGCACCGGAAGCCAGTCCGAGAATCTGAAGACCGAGGCAGATGCCCATCACAGGAACCTTGCCGAGAATTGCCCGGGCATTCTTCACAGCGTCCTTCACGCCGGCAGGGTCCCCCGGACCATTCGAGAAGAAGATTCCATCCGGATTCATCGCAAGCACTTCTTCTGCAGGCGTGTAAGCCGGAACCACCGTCACCTGGAATCCCTGAAGACGAAGGTTGCGAAGAATATTGCGCTTGATGCCGAAGTCATACGCGACGAGTTTCAAATCCGCGGCAGGAAGTTCCTGTGGCATCCCGAAGCCCTTCAAGAATTCATCCGAAAATACGTACTTTTCTTTACACGTGACGGTTTCCACCATATCGACGCCATCGAGGCCAGCCCAAGCTTTCGCCTTGGCAACGCCTTCATCCGGAGTCACACTTCCCGAAGTACAGATAAAGCCCTTGACCGTCCCTTTTTCACGCAAAAGAAGCGTCAGAGCACGCGTATCGATTCCAGCGAGAGCCGGAATACCGTAACGCTTGAGAGCGTCCGTCAATTCTTCTTCCGAGCGCCAGTTCGACGACGGATTGATCTGCTGAACGAGCAAGCCTCCCGCCTGGAATTTTGGACTTTCCATGTCCGTTTCGTTCACACCGACGTTACCAATTTCGGTTTCGGTGAGGGTCACAAACTGACCCGCGTACGACGGGTCGGAAAGGATTTCTTGATAGCCCGAAAGCGAAGTGTTGAACACAACTTCACCAAAGGAGTCTACAGGTGCGCCCATCGAGTAACCGTAAAAGACGCTACCGTCAGCCAAAGCGAGAAACGCTTTGCGTTCACGTTGGAGTTTCCATTTTTCTTGTAATGTCATTGTTGCGGTCCTTCTTAAACGTTCACCTTGGGAGCGTGGCGCTGATATTCCTGAATGGAGCAAACTTCCACGCGGAACTTGCCGTCACCGAATCCGCCCTTCATATCTTCCAAACCTTCAATAGTCGCTTCCAGAGCATCGATGGTCGTGGTGATAGGAATGCCGCGGAGAATGCAGGTGGAGCGGATCTTCGCTTCATCCTTAGCAGCCTTTGCGCCCGGAGTCGGCGTGTTCACGATCCATGCGAGATCCTTTTCATCGATCAAGTCAAGAACGTTCGGGCGACCGTCCGAAATGCGGAACACGCCGTGCGTCTTAATGCCATGATTGCGAAGAACGGTACTCGTTCCACGGGTCGAGTAAATTTCAAATCCGAGTTTCACGAGGCGCTGTGCAAACGGCACCACCGTTTCCTGGTCTTCGTCCTTGACGCTGAGGAAGATGTTTCCCTGCATCGGAACAAAGTTTCCTGCTCCGACTTGGCTCTTGATGTAAGCCATCGAATGACGGAAATCAAGACCCATGACTTCACCCGTGGACTTCATTTCCGGAGAAAGAATCACATCCACACCCGGGAATCGGGCAAAGGGGAACACAGCCTCCTTCACCGCGTAATACTTCGGCGTAAAGAGCTGCGTGTAACCGAGATCCTTGAGCTTCTTACCCGCCATCACCAAGGAAGCGAGTTTTGCAAACGGAATACCCGTCGCCTTCGAAACGAACGGAACCGTACGGCTTGCGCGCGGATTCACTTCGATTACATAGATATCATTCCCGTGAACCGCGAACTGGACGTTCATCAAACCGACGACATGAAGTTCCTTGGCAAATGCAATCGCATAACCGCGGAGACGTTCCTGAATTTCTTTCGAAAGCGTCGGGGGCGGAATCGTGCAAGCGGAGTCACCAGAGTGAATGCCCGCGAGTTCGATATGTTCCATGATACCGCAGATTTCTGCCGTTTCGCCATCAGAAATACAGTCGACATCGCATTCCGTCGCCTGTTCCAAGAAGTGATCGATCAAAATCGGACGGTCCGGAGAAACTTCGAGAGCTTCTTCTTCCATGTACTTGCGAAGACCCGCTTCGTCGTGGACAATGCACATGGCACGGCCACCGAGGACGAAACTCGGACGGGCAAGAACCGGGAATCCAATCTTGTGGGCGATCGCAATCGCTTCGTCCGCCGTCTGAGCCATACCGGCTGGCGGCTGCAAAACACCGAGCTTGTTCACGATTTCACCAAAGAGCTTGCGATCTTCCGCAGCATCGATCATTGCAGGCGCCGTACCGATAATATGGACGCCATTTGCTTCGAGATCATCGGCAAGGTTGAGCGGAGTCTGACCGCCGAACTGAACGATTGCACCGTCGCACTTTTCGTGGCGGTAAACGTTCAACACATCTTCGAGTGTGAGCGGTTCAAAGTAAAGCTTGTCACTCGTATCGTAGTCCGTCGAAACCGTTTCCGGATTCGAGTTCACCATGACCGTTTCAAAGCCAGCCTTGCGCAGAGCAAAAGAAGCGTGAACGCAGCAGTAGTCGAATTCAATTCCCTGACCGATACGGTTCGGGCCACCGCCGAGAATCATGATCTTCTTCTTGGTCGAAGCCTTTTCGCCCGGACGGAGACCGGTACCGTCGCCCAGCTGACCTTCCGTCGGATTTTCGAAACGGTTGTCGCCATGACGGTAAGTCGAATAAAGGTACGGTGTGTAAGACTGGAATTCCGCAGCGCAGGTATCGACTTGGGCAAAGCTCGGCACGACGCCGATCTTTTCGCGGGCTTTACGGACTTCGAGTTCTTTCGAACCGAGAATCCATGCGATCTGACGATCCGAGAATCCGAGTTCCTTCGCCTGAAGGAAAAGAGCCGGATCCTTTGCAAGCTCTTCAAGAGTCTTCGCGGAACGGATCTCATCTTCGAACATCGCGATTTCTTCGAGTTCGCGGAGGAACCACTTGTCAATCTTGTTGATTTCGTGAATCTTGTCGACGCTCCAACCGCGACGGAAAGCGGCGCGGACAAAGAAGATGCGGTTCGTCGAAGGACGCTTGAGTTCCTGTGCGAGGACTTCATCGGAAACTTCTTCGAAGTGAGCGTCCTTGCCGTCTGCGCCATAGCCTGCGCGGCCCGTTTCGAGGGAGCGCATCGCCTTTTGGAAGGACTGCTTGAACGTGCGGCCAATCGCCATCACTTCGCCGACGGACTTCATCTGAGTACCGAGAGTCGTATCGGCACCGTTGAACTTTTCGAAGGCGAAGCGCGGAACCTTGGTGACGATGTAGTCGATCGAAGGTTCAAAGCAAGCCGGCGTCACCTTGGTGATATCGTTCAAAATTTCATCGAGAGTATACCCCACGGCGAGCTTCGCTGCAAACTTTGCAATCGGGAAGCCCGTCGCCTTGGAAGCCAGAGCCGAAGAACGGGAAACACGTGGGTTCATTTCAATGACCACGATACGGCCGTTTTTCGGATTCAAGGCGAACTGCACATTGGATCCACCGGTATCAATGCCGATTTCACGCATCACGGAGATCGATGCGTCACGCAGCTTTTGATATTCGCGGTCGGTAAGCGTCAAAGCGGGAGCAACCGTAATCGAGTCGCCCGTGTGAACACCCATCGGATCCAGGTTTTCAATGGAGCAGACGATCACGCAGTTATCCTTGTGGTCGCGCATCACTTCCAGTTCAAATTCCTTCCAACCTTCGATCGATTCTTCGATAAGGACTTCGGAAGTCGGGCTGTAATAAAGACCGCGCTGAACGATGGTTTCAAATTCTTCTTCGTTGTGAGCGATACCGCCACCGGTTCCACCTAAAGTAAAACCCGGGCGAATCACCACGGGCCAACAGTCAAGAGAATTTCGAGCGGCAATCGCTTCTTCGAGCGTATTTGCCGAAATGCTTCTTGGCATGTCCAGTCCGATGCGTTCCATCGCCTCCTTAAAGAGTTCGCGATCTTCTGCTTTGTTGATGACATCCGGACGAGCACCGATCATTTCCACGTTGTAACGGGAAAGAATGCCTTTCTTGTGAAGCTTCATCGCAAGGTTCAAAGCGGTCTGGCCGCCAAGAGTCGGAAGAAGCGCATCCGGACGTTCGCGACGGATGATTTCCGTCAGCGCCTGGGCGGTAAGCGGTTCAATGTAAGTACGGTCGGCAAAATCCGGGTCCGTCATGATGGTCGCCGGGTTCGAATTGACCAGGACGACTTCGTAACCTTCGGCTTTCAGCGATTTGCACGCTTGAACACCGGAGTAGTCGAATTCGCAAGCCTGACCGATGACGATCGGGCCGGAACCGATGAGCATGATTTTTTTGAGATCTTCACGTTTTGGCATAGTACCTTCGCTTGGGGCTAAATCGTGAAAATTTTAGAAAAAGAACCCTTACCGGAAAAGGGAAAAATTTTATCTTTTTTCATACAAAAACGCAGGACCGCAAGTCCTAGTGGGAGTTTGTTCTCTCTCCAAAATTCCTCTTTCAAAAAATCACAAATTCGTCATGGCAAACCACAAACTTGTGATGCGTATTTCAAAAATGTCGTTTTGAAATCTCTTCCATTTTCGAGTCTTTTCATGGCCATGAAGCCTAAAAAAACGGCGAGATGCGTCACACAGGATGTTAACCGAATATTAGATTTATGGTATGAAATGGAAACTCTATATTCTTTGGCTGATCTTTTTCTTTGCAGGCGTTATCTTCGTTTATGTTTTACCTGCAGATTCCCTTTCCCCGTCTCTCCGATATTTGTTCTTGGGTATTTGGGGAGCAGTCGTCACCGCACTCTTTAACACTATTACGTATAAATTAAGCAACCGTTCCAAGGAAGACCCTTTCGACGTTCTTGCGAAAAAAGTTCCCGAAACGCAGTTCGTCCCCGTCGTCGGAGGCAAGGAACAGATGGCAGACTCAAGCCTCCCTGCCTACAGAAAGGCAGAAGACGAAACCGAAATCCACGCACAAGCCGCCAAGCCGCAGATCGTCGCACCGGATTTTCCCGATGAAAGCTGGATCGACTTCACCCACGAACTTCTGCACAACCGTCCGTTCCCCGAAGTGGTCCGCATGCTGAACGATCTTCTCCCGAAGATTTTCAAGAACGCATCGGGCGTGCTTTACATGTACAGCAACAATCAGTCCGAACTGCATCAGATTTTTGCATTCGGTCCGAACATAATCAGCGACCCGGTCATCTCACGCTCCGAATGCGCAAGCTACGACAGCGCAAAGATTGTCGTCGCCGACTACTCCGATCCGCAACACGTCAGCGGTTGCATCCACCTGCACCACCGTCCGCAGGGATATTCCTTCTGCGCTCCGATCGAAGGTCTCGAAGAACATTTTGGCGTTCTCACCCTTCAAGTGGACACGCTTCCGCAAGGGGAGACGACCGACACTTGGAAAACCAAAATTTCAATGGTCGCCACCGCATTCGGCCTTTTCGTCGCAAACCAAAATTTGCAGCTCCGTTTCAAGAGCCAGAGCCTGCGCGATCAGCTCACCGGCCTTGTGAACAAGCGTTACATGGAAGAAGCCCTAACCCGCGCCGTAAGCGAAGCCCGCCGTCACGGGACTCCGATCGGCATGATCATGATTTCTTCGGACAATCTGGAAACGCTCAAGACTTCCCACGGCGCCCACGCCGCAGAACAGATGCTCTGGGAACTTGCTCAGCGCCTTCCCCGCTACATCCGCACCGAAGACATTCCTAGCCGTTACGCGGACAACACGCTCTGCGTTTTGCTCCCGGGCGCCGATAAGGTTCGCACCCAGCAACGCGCCGAAAAGATCCGCCACGAAATCGAGAACCTCCAGGTCGCCTATGGAAATCTGATTCTGCAGACGACGCTGAGCCTCGGCGTTGCCATTTATCCGGATAATGCGAAGAGCGCTTCCGAACTTGTTTCCGCTGCCGAACAGGCGATGCAGCAGGCAGAAGCCCTTGGCAAAAATCAGGTTTGCCTTGCGCAGACCACGCCGCCGGGGAATTAATCATTGCAGTTTAAAGCAAAAAGCCCAGCCGGTTGGCTGGGCTTTTTTTGAATTTTTGTTGATTTTTTAGAGAGACGAATGTTTGTCGAAGAATTCAAAGGTTTTGCGGTAAGCCTTTTCACGGGCTTCTTTGGCAGACAGATAAAGGTCATGGAGACCGCCTTGGATTTCGTCCAACGTTACACGCGGACCAAGCTGACGACCGTACTTTTTCATATTGTCGACATCTAAAACACCGTCGCAGTGCATATATTCTTCGGTCCAGTCCTTATCCCGAGTGCTGCAATCGCTGTGCATCAAAAGAATCGGCGTTTCCAGGTGCAAGCCTTTTTGAACTTGGGTATGTGCCCTGTGAATTGCCCGGATCCAACCGAGATCCTTCATGGGACTCACAGGCGGCTTTAAGCGCGTATCGTATTCCCATTCGCCACGATAGCCTTTGCGCAGGCTGTAGCTGTAATTCGGATTTGGAAGATCATTCACCGGGAAATCCGGAATCATCGAACCTATAGCCGAAGCGACCGGCACCAAAACATTCCGAGCAAACCACTGCAGGTTCATTTCGAGGAACGGGCTGTTCAAAACGATGGCAGCGAAATCCTGACCGTGGCGACGCGAATCCGCATAAAGAGACACAATCAAACCGCCCGTGCTATGGCCGATCAAATATTCAGGCAACAAAGTCTTCGAGGGATCCGAAGATGTCATTAGCGTACGGGAAAGCCTTTGGGCCATCGCCAAAGCCGAATCGATTTCCGGGAAATATTCCTGAATTTCGCGGGCGCGGAACGGTTCGTCGTCGCTGCGCAGGGAACGTCCATAAAAATGCAGATCGATTGCAAAGAAGCCATAGCCTGCCGAATCGGCCTTCTGGGCAAGTTCCCGGTTGAAGTAATAATCGTTATAACCGTGAACATACAAGACAATGCCTTTGTAAGTCCGCGAGGAATCCGACGGATACTGGATCAAGGTCGCCCGATACTTTCCCTGAAGCGGATAAACTTTGAAAGGTTCTCCCAAGAGCGGGTCTGTTTCCGCGAATTCGATCGAGTTCACAACCGCTTTCGCTTCCGCATCCTGGACATTGGAATTGCAGGCACACAATCCACCCCCTGCAAAAGCCGCCAAGGCAAAAAGAGACACGACCCCCATCGACAACTTTTTTAGATTCCCTATAACCATGGTATAAAGATACATAAGCTATCCAAGGCTCGCAAGGTTAGAAAAGCCTATGTATTTCGTACAAAGTACTCATTTTGCAAAAAAAGCCAACAACACGCTACTCATCGGTTACAGCGTTCCCCTATAGCAAAGCATCATCTCAAAGAATCGCCTCTAGGCGAAACGAGTTCTAAGTCGCACTTTGCAGACCAAACAAGCTCGGAGTGCGACTCATTTTTTTATATTTGCGCTTATGAAGTATCCCTACAAGCGTATATTGACAATCCAGGACGTTTCTTGCGTCGGACAATGTTCATTGACGGTCGCTTTGCCGATCATTTCTGCTTGCGGAATTGAAACGTCCGTGTTACCTTCGGCAGTCCTTTCGACGCACACGGGCGGCTTTCAGGGTTTTACCTTCCGCGATCTTACAGATGACATTCCAAAGATTTTGGAACATTGGAAACGGGAAAGCATCCAATTCGACGCCTTTTATACGGGCTATTTGGGAACTCCGAAACAGATTGCTTACGTGTGCGATGTGTTGCACTCGGTGAGAAAACCGGACAGTGTGAACATCATCGACCCAGCCATGGCGGACAACGGAAAGCTTTATGTCGGATTCGACAACTCCATTGTGGAAGCGATGAAGGTTTTGATTAGCGATGCGGACTATGCCCTGCCAAACATTACCGAAGCGGCGATGCTCACGGGCAACGAATACCGCGAAACCTATGACGAAGCCTATATCCAAAAACTTTCCGAAGACCTGGTAAGGCTCGGTGCAAAGACCGTTGTTTTGACAGGCGTCAGCTACACAGACGAAACAACAGGCGTTTCCGTTTTTACGGACGGAAAAGTCTCTTACTATGCGCACCGAAAAATCCCCAAAGGAAGTCACGGGACGGGCGATGTTTTTGCATCGACCTTTGTCGGGGCGCTTCTCCGCGGCAAAACGCCTTTTGAATCGGCAAAGATCGCTGCGGACTTCACCGTCAAATGTATCGAAAACACGATCGACGACCCGAATCACTGGTACGGAGTCAAGTTCGAAACGGCTCTTCCGGAGCTGGTTTCCGCCTTAAACGCCTAGAAAGTTTCCTTTCGAGACCGGAATTTACGCAAGTTAAGCCTTGGCTAACTTGCGTACCCTTTTTTATACATCGCACTTCAATTTGCAAATGCGTTTTGCTATATTTTGCGCGCTCAATATGAGTATTTATCGCTGGAACAACAAGAGGTTCACTCATGTCCAATCTTAAAGAACAAGCACTCGCCTACCACGCTAACGGCAAACCGGGTAAGATTGAAGTCATCCCGACCAAGCCGCACAGTACGCAGACGGACCTCGGCCTTGCTTATACGCCAGGTGTCGCCGAACCATGCCGTGAAATTGAAAAGGATAACAATAAAGCCTACGATTACACCGCAAAAGGCAATCTCGTTGCTGTGATTTCTAACGGTACCGCCGTTCTCGGCCTCGGTGACATCGGTGCAGTCGCCGGTAAACCGGTGATGGAAGGAAAAGGCCTCCTGTTCAAGATTTACGCTGGCGTAGATGTGTTCGACATTGAAGTCAACGAAAAGGACCCTAAAAAATTCTGCGATATCGTAAAGGGCATCGCTCCGACTTTCGGCGGCATCAACCTGGAAGACATCAAGGCTCCGGAATGCTTCGAAATCGAAGAAACCTTGAAAAAGGAACTCAACATCCCGGTCATGCACGATGACCAGCACGGCACAGCTATCATCAGTAGCGCAGCTCTTATCAACGCTCTCGACATCGCCGGAAAGAAAATCGACGAAATCCACGCTGTCGTAAACGGCGCTGGTGCAGCTGCTATCGCTTGCACCAACCTTTACGTTTCCCTCGGCATCAAGCGCGAAAACATCGTCATGCTCGACTCTAAGGGTGTGATCCGCAAAGACCGCGAAAAGCTCACCCCGCAAAAGGCTGTCTACGCAACGGATCGCGATATCCACACGCTCGAAGAAGCGATGAAGGGCGCAGACCTCTTCCTCGGCCTTTCCAAGCCGAACATCCTCACGAAGGAAATGCTTCAGTCCATGGCGAAGAACCCGATCGTGTTTGCACTCGCCAACCCGGTTCCGGAAGTCTCTTACGATGTCGCCATTTCTTCTCGCGAAGACATCATCTTTGCAACGGGCCGTTCCGACTATCCGAACCAGGTGAACAACGTGATCGGTTTCCCGTACATCTTCCGAGGTGCTCTCGACGTCCGCGCAACGGAAATCAACGAGCACATGAAGCACGCTGCTGTTCGCGCTATCGCTGAACTCGCCCGCAAGCCGGTTCCGGAAGTCGTGAACATCGCTTACAACTCCGAACGCTTCTCCTACGGCAGAAACTATCTCATTCCAAAGCCGCTCGACCCGCGCCTTCTCACCGATGTTTCCATCGCTGTCGCTAAGGCTGCTGTTGAAAGCGGCGTCGCTCACAAGCCGATCACCGACTGGAACGCTTACTACGACAAGCTCCGCGATATGATGGGTTACGACAACAAGCTCATGCGTGGCTTTACGGACATGGCAAAGTCCGCTCCGAAGCGTCTCGTCTTCACCGACGGCGAAAACATCAAGTCGATCAAGGCTGCAGTCCAGACTCTCACGGAAGGCGTTGCAAAGCCGATCCTTCTCGGTAACGCAGAAGTCATCAAGGATTTATTCGAACAAGAATCCCTCTCCATGGACGGCATCACGATCATCAACCCGCGTTCTGCAGAAGAAAACGACCGTCGCCACAAGTTCGCTCAGATCTACTGCGAAGAAAACGGTCGCAAGGGCGTCACGCTTCCGCAGGCTTACGACGAAATGTTCCGTCGAGACCGCTTCGGTATGATGCTCCTCAAGACCGGCGCCGCAGACGCAGTTCTCGTCGGCAACCACAGCAACATGGCAGATTCCATCGAAACCGCCAAGAAGGTCATCGGCATTCGCAAGGATTACAACCACTTCGGCGCTCTCCACATCGTGAGTACGAAAAAGGGCGTTTACTTCCTCGCAGACACACTCGTGAACTCCGACGCAAATGCGGACACGCTCGTCGATATTGCAAAGCTCACACACGATGCCGTGAAGTTCTTCGCATTCGACCCGGTGATGGCAATGCTCTCCTACTCGAACTTCGGAAGCGATCCGAAGACGACGGGTTGTGCAGAAACCGTCCGTCAGGCTGTGAAGAAGCTCCACGAACAGTATCCGGAATTCGTTGTGGATGGCGAAATGCAGGTTAACCTCGCTATCGACGACAAGCACCGCGATCGCAAGTATCCGTTCACGAAGCTCTTCGGCAAGACCGTCAACACGCTCATCTTCCCGAGCCTCAGCGCAGCAAGCACCACTTGCCACATGCTCCTCGAAATGGGTGTGACCGAAAACATCGGTCCTGTCCAGATGGGCTTGAACAAGCCGGTTCACTTTGTCGAAGGCGACAGCTCCATTCACGACATCTTCAAGCTTGCCGTGATCGCCGTTGTCGACGCTATCGCTCAAGAAAAGAAGGAACAGTCCGCTAACGCGCACTAAGTTCTTCTGAACTGTGGATTGAAAAAGCACCGCGATTCCGCGGTGCTTTTTATGTATTCAAAACCGCCGGCTATGCCGACGGGATTTTTATTCTTATAAATCCAGGATCAATGCGCGATACGGCCTTTCGCATCAAAGTTTTGCACCGAGCTTCCCTTGGGGGTGCGAATTTCGACACTTCCACCATTCACAATGACTTTCACAAGCGAAGGCGATGCCGACGAAGCCCTTTTTCGATGGGAATAAATTGCCGAAGTCGTGTCCGCATAAATCGGGGCGATTGCTTCTGCCCACAAACGGTGCATTGCAGCGCCTCCGCCCGTTTCTCCATTCGGATGCACACCGTCGGAAGCTAAATATTCCGGATGTTCCTTAAAGAACGCATAAAAATCCGGGCCCTGATAAAGACCGTTTACCTGAATCAGGCTATCTTCCGCCGCGAGAAATTCCGGCGCGAGTTGCCAGCCGGCCTTGCTTGAATCCGTTGCAAGCGTTCGAGCAAGAACCACAGAAATTCCATACGCCTTCGCGGCATCGATAATCGTCTGCAAGTTCTGGACATAGGTCGAAAGGTTCCACGTACCGCCGCCCCAGCCGTCATTCGTTCCCATTTCAATCGCCCAAAAATTCACGTTCCCAACCGCTTCCAAATACTCCGGCAAATGATTCACAATGTCTGTCGTATTAATGCAGGAGACGCCACCGCGAAGCATCGCCGGCGTAAAGTCCGGGAACTGCTCATGGATAAGCATTGCCGTCGTCTTGGTCGTATCCGAATCCTGCTGCTTGATCCCCATCGCCGAAATACTCGTTCCCATGAAAAACCAGGTATCGTTTTGGCCGTTGCTGATGTCAAAAACTTCTACTTCCAAAAACTGCCCCGCGTTATCGTCAGAAACCAAGCGGATCCACGACTTGCCTTCAAAATCTACCGCCACACCGCGCGCAAGCACTTGGTTTTGGGTGACGACATAAGCCGTATCCCAGTCACCGTCAAAGCCCGTGGTGCTGTTTGCCGAAGTCAAAATGGCGAAGTCCGTCAAAAGCGTTTTTGTATGCGGGCAAGCCGAAGCGAAATCCGCCCAGTCAATTCCGCCGAACGAATAAAGCTCCCAAGAAACAAACACCTTGGAAGGTCCTTCCCCAATATGAAGAGCCACATTCTTGGATTCCTTATATTTCCAATTCGTGAGACTCCCATCTGTCAGGTAAGCGCTCGAATCGTTTCCATCGACATAGGCCATCTTGCCTTGAGAAAGATTTTCATTCGGGAGAATGGCAAACGCCCAAGCCGCGCAAAAAAGCGGCAACGCTAAAAATTTCATACACAACCTAATTCCTTTCGCAAAGCACCTTTAACAATATATACTTTCCAAATACCATCCGATTCAGAAACTATCTTTGGAATCCACAAAAAAGGAGTTTCCGTGTTTAAACGAGTTTTCCGCATCTTGACGATCGTCCTTTTTATTTCGGCGGTTTCCGCCTTGGCTTCGGAACCCTCTTCGATTTACACTAGGATTACAGATTGGTACAGCGACAATTTGAACTACGGATCCGTCGCCCTGCTGATGGCGATTGAAAGTTCCTTTATTCCGTTCCCGAGTGAAGTCGTGGTGCCGCCCGCCGCTTACAAGGCCCTACAGCCGGATTCCGGTTTGAACATCGTTCTGCTCGTTCTCGCGGCCACGTTCGGTGCGCTATGCGGAGCGTTCATCAACTATTTCCTCGCCAAGGTTCTCGGTCAGCCGATTATCTACAAGTTTGCGGACTCCCGTCTCGGTCACATGTGCCTGCTCGATTCTAAAAAAGTGGAACAGGCCGAAAAGTTTTTCCGCGACCACGGAGCCATTTCCACTTTCGTCGGCCGTTTGATTCCGGCAATCCGTCAGCTGATTTCGATTCCCGCAGGACTTTCGGGTATGAAGCTCAGCACCTTTGCTCTTTTTACCGCACTCGGCGCACTGGTCTGGAACACGGTCCTTGCCATTCTCGGCGTGATTGCCCACGGTCAAAGCGATATCATCCAGAAGTACAATTCCGAGCTCTCGATGATTCTTTTAGGCCTTGCAGGACTCTTTGTCTGCTACATTCTGTACAAGGGCTTGAAAAAGAAAAAGTCCGTTCCGCAGAGCGCAGAACAGACTTCTGAAATTCAGAAAACGTAATTTTTTAGGACTTTAGAAATTGCAATTTTCCACGCAACGGTTGCGACGGAATTTTGCCGTGTGCACCACGATGCCCTTGTTGTACTTGTGGTAGATTCCTTCGCGGATTCCGTTCACAAATTCCATGTCTTCCGAAATCATGCCGTTCGCGTCGAACATGCGAGCGACCCCGTTGACATAACCTTTCACATAGGTCATTTCCGAACGGAGCGTTCCCGTCGAATCCCATTCCTTGGAAATGCCTTCCGGGATTCCCATGACAAAGGTATCCTGATTGCGGAGCTTTCCATTTTCATAGTAAGTCTTCGATACCCCGTGTTCTTTTCCCACGGCGTATTCCACTTCTTGCCAAAGTTGACCGTTCACATAGTAGCTCTTGTAAAGTCCGTCGAGCTTGCCGTCCAAGTAATTGGATTCAACTCCTAGCTTTCCGTTCGGATGATACGAAACAAAGTGGCCTTGGCGAATTTTTGTGCCTTTCTGCACGGTGTAAACTTCTTGCAACGTTCCATCTGCTGCACTCACACGGACCGTATCCAACGCATCCGCAGCCATCACATGGGATGCGAGCAAAAACAAGGCGATTATGGCGTACTTTTGCATTTCCATTTCACTATCCTACTTTCTTTTTAAAAATTAGAATGTATTTTGTGGGGGATTATGAAAGTTACCTTTTTAAATCCGCCATATTTCCCGATGTTTAGTCGGGAATCCCGGAGCCCGTGCGTGACCAAGTCCAGTACGCTTTATTGGCCGATGTTCTTGAGCTATGCAGCCGGAACCGTGGAAGCGGATAACAACGAAATTCAGCTGATCGACAGTCCTGCAATGGACCTCGACCTCGAAAAGACGGCCGCAGCCATCCGCGCCTTTGGCCCGGAACTGATCATCGCGAGCACCAGCACTCCGAGTATCATCAACGACCTTTCCGTCATCAAAACGCTCAAGGTTATGTTCAACGTTCCGACCGCCATCATGGGAACGCATGCGACAGCCGAACCGCTCGAATGCATGCAGATGGAACCGAACCTGGACTACGTCATCATCGGCGAAGCGGACTACACCTGCCGCAACCTGGTCAGGCACCTCCGCGGCGAAATCTCTCATCCCTCGGACATCGCAGGTCTCGCCTACCGCACACCGGAAGGCGGCGTCGACTTCCAGCCGGAAGGTCCAAAGATTTCAAACCTGAACGAGATTCCGTGGGTCAGCAAGACCTATTACAAGCATCTGTATTCTTGCTACAAGCGTTACTTCTACGGCGCAAACCTGAACCCGCTGATTGTGATCCTTTCCGGTCGTGGATGCCCAAACCGCTGCAGCTACTGCGTTATTCCACAAACGCTGAACGGTCACGTTTTCCGCATGCGCGATCCGAAGGATGTCGTCGACGAACTCGAATACATCAAGGAACATTTTGAAGACCTGGGCGAAGTCTTCTTCGAAGACGATACGTTCACCGCAAACCATCGCCATGTGAAGGAAATCTGCGAGGAAATTCTCCGCCGCGGACTGAAGATTACATGGAGCTGCAATGCCCGTGCCGACGTTCCGCTCGAACTTCTGAAGCTGATGCACAAGGCCGGCGGTCGTGAAATGTGCGTCGGTTTTGAAAGCGCAAGCCCGGATGTTTTGAAAAATATTCACAAGGGCGTGAAGAGCATCGACCGCGCTATCCAATTCACCAAGGACGCCCGCAAGGCAGGTTTCCTTGTGCACGGATGCTTCATGGTCGGAAACCTGGGCGACACCCCGGAAACTCTCCGCATGACCTTGGACTATGCGAAAAAACTGAACCCGAATACCGCCCAGTTCTACCCGATTATGGCTTATCCGGGAACCGAAGCTTACAAGGAAGCCGTCGCAAGCGGCGCCCTCGAAAGCACCGATTACAACCAGTGGCTTGACAAGGACGGTTTCCATCGCACAACGATCAAGCGACCGGGACTTTCGAGCCAGGCTCTCGTGGACTTCTGCGACAAGGCTCGCCGCGAATTCTATCTACGCCCGAGTTACATCATCCGTCAGGGCATCATGGCGATCAAGAATCCGAGAGAACGCTATCGCGTTTTCCGCGGTTTCAACACGCTCGTCAAGCACCTGTTCCGCAAGCACGGCGAACTGACTCCGATTGCCCGTCAAGCTCCGACGAACAAGCAGTAAGCGATTCCGTTTACAAAAGCAAAAGCCCGTTCATGCGAACGGGCTTTCGCTTTAAAAATATTTCTTACTTGGAAACTTTAGCGAAAGCGGCGTCGAGCTTTGCAATCGCTTCACGAGCTTCATTCGCAGAAACATTCAGCGGCGGAAGCATACGGAGAACGTTTCCCTTGGCAGAAAGCACCATCAGCTTTTCTTCGCGAGCTGCGGTAATCACGTTGCCCACCGGAAGATTTTCGTCCAAAGCGAGGCCGAGAATCAAGCCTTCGCCACGCACGGCGAGAATCGAAGCGTACTTTTCAGCGAGTTTCGAAAGGCCTGCCCGAAGCTCTGCAGAACGCTCTTCCACGTTTTTCAGCAACGCCGGCTGTGCAATCTGTTCCACAACGGAAAGGCCCGCCGCGCAAGCGATCGGGTTACCGCCGAACGTCGTACCGTGATCACCCGGCTTCAGCTGATCGGCAATCTTCTGACGCAAAAGAACCGCACCGAGCGGAAGACCGCCGCCGATTCCCTTTGCCAAAGAAACGAGATCCGGATTCAGTCCGTACTTTTCAAAACCGAGGAACGTGCCGAGACGGCCCATGCCAGCCTGCACTTCATCGAGAATCACGAGAACGCCGTATTCCTTCTGCAGGCTGTTAATCGCTTCGACCATTTCCTTCGAAAGGGTCATCACGCCGCCTTCTGCCGCAAGGCTTTCGAGCATGATCGCACAAGAGTTGCCGTCAATTTCTTTTTTGAGCGCGTCCACATCGTTCCAAGGAACGTGTACAAAATCACCCGGCATCGAACCGAAACCTTCACGAATGGAAGGCTGACCCGTTGCAGAAAGAGCGGCGAAAGTACGACCGTGGAAGCTGTTGATGAAGGTCACTATCTTCTGGCGATGAGATTCACCCTTGCGATTGAAATACTTACGAGCGAACTTGATGCAGCCTTCGTTCGCTTCCGTTCCGGAGTTGCAAAAGAACGCCTTATCGAAGCCCGTGATTTCCAAGAGCTTCCTGCCGAGAGCGATCTGCGGGTAGTTCGGGTAAAGGTTGCTAATGTGATTGAAATGGTTCAACTGTTCGACGATCGCAGCCTTGATGCCTGCATTCTGGTGACCGAGACCGTTCACGGCGATGCCCGCGACGAAGTCCAGATACTTGTCACCTTTGTCATCAAACAGATACGAGCCTTCACCCTTCACAAAATTGATATCGACCTTGCCGTAAAGCGGAGCAATGGTCGCCTGATCCTGTTCCAAAAGATTAGCGAAGGATTGTTCCATAGTTCAATTCTCCCTGAATTTGTTTCACAAACGTATCCGCATCCTTCCAGCCGAGAATGTGGATTTCACCGAGTCCGAGCTTGATCGCCTTGATGCTTTCCTTCACCTTCGGGATCATACCGCCACTAATCGTACCGTCGGCGATTAGAGCATCTACCTTGGCTTCGTCGAGACTCGAAACGAGATTCTTTTCCTTGTCGAGAACTCCCGGAACATCGCTCACAAGAAGGAACTTGTCTGCCTGGAGTGCAATGGCGAGTTCCGACGCCGCGGTATCCGCGTTCACATTCCAAGCGACACCTTCGCCGATGGAAATCGGGCTTACGACCGGCGTCCAGCCGGCCGTCCAAAGGTCCGTCACAATCTTCGGGTTGACCTTCGCGATATTGCCGACCTGGCCCAAGTCCACGCCGCCTTCACGCTTCTTCGCTTCAAAGAGCTTGCCGTCCACGCCAGAAATACCGATCGCGGATGCGCCTTCGTTTTCGAGCATGCGGACGAGCTTTTTGTTCACATGGCCAGAGAGAGTCATTTCGACCATCTTCATGATGCTCGGAGTCGTCACTCGCAGACCTTCGATAAATCGCGGTTCTTCGGAAAGAAGCGCAATGTTCTCGTTGATATCCTTACCACCGCCATGCACCACTGCCACCTGGAAACCCTGGGCAGAGAGCTTAGCGACCGCGCGAGTAAAATCCAGGAGCTTGGCCTCGTCGATTGCGAGACTGCCACCGATTTTAACGACGACTTTTTTCATTTCTCTGTGTACCTCTTTGTGATTTTGGAAACAAATTTATTTATAAATCCCCAAGTTTTGCACCTTATATTTTAAATGCGGAGCGTCAAACGACATTTTCTCCGACACGGATTTTTGAGAATTTTCGCCTCCTTTTCCATGCAAGAATTACTATATTCAAAGAAACAACCACCCGAATGTGCTAGAATTCGTCGTTTTGGCACATTCATAACCAGAGGCAAGATCTATGGCAATTAAAAAGGTTTGGCTCGATGAATCCGCCAGCGAATGCATCTCTTGCGGCGCCTGCGAAGGTGTCTGCGACGCAGTGTTCTCCGTCCCCGAAAAAATGAAGGTGAACGAAGGCGTTGATTACAGCCAGTACGAAGAAGACATCAAGAACGCGGCAGAAGGCTGCCCGGCTCAGGTCATCAAGTACGAATAATCTTCTTTCCTAAGTCAAAAAAACAGAAAAGCGGCTCCCATCCAGGAACCGCTTTTCTGTTTTAAACAAGAGCATCAGTCCGGTAAATTCTTCGCCGCGTACTGGGTCTCATACTCCAAGCGCAACCATTCCGCAGACCGGGCCTTGCTCACCACGCGGACTTCATCCAACGACCCGTTCCACGTTTCATCTTCTACGTCATTACCGCCTACGCGGAACGGAAGGGCCATATCCAATTCTCGCGGCTGAAAGGCTATCGGCTCGCTGACCCGTTTACCGTTCACAAACATCGAAACGGAATCGTTCTTCGAAACGAGACTGAGCATTTTCCACTGCGTCGAATCCGCCTTCAAAGAAACTCCCGGCAAGGAATCCCAGTGCAGAACATCGTACACCGCAAACACACCGGAGTTCGCTTCAAAGTACCACTGGAAAAGAGTCGAGTCCGCCCAAGAAGCACGCTTGGCAAACAGAATCTGATGATTGCCGTTGTCGCCGCTCCACAATGCCCAAACAGAAAGCGTAAAATCCCCCGAACAAGGATTCATCGAATCGAGAGAAATATACTGCCCTGCGGAAAGCGTCGCCCCGTAACCGATGATTCCGTAAGCGGCATCGGAATCGGTCGCAGCATGAATCGTCGCGTCTCCATTCATGTGCAAACTTGCCATCACCGAATCCGCTTCTAGGAATGCTCCCTGCGGAGCCAAAGGCTTTTCCCGCAATGCGAGCGAAAGGTTCACCCGTTGCGTTCCCGCCGGCAAAGAATCCAGGCGCACCCAGAGCACTCCCTGCGATGCAGAAGGCGTCCAGTAGTCGACTTCAAAATTCAATTCCGCACCGTCTTCAGAAAGAACCTGAAAAGCTTCCGGATCCGAGAACTTTTCAAAATCGATTTTATCGTTGAACTTCACCGGCAGAACAAAGCCGTAAAGCGTTTCCATCGGAGCGCCCGAAAGTTCAACAGAAATTTCCGTCAAAGAATCTGCTGGATCTGGAGCGATGCCTTCCGGCACTTCCGCAATCACAAGAACAGAATCTCCATTTTCGGAAACGGCAAGCGGTGGAAGAAACATTTCTGCCGAGTCCGACTCCGATGTTGCAAATTCATAATGCGCAAGGGATGCTCCATCCTTCACATAAACGAGCGAAAGCTCTCCATACGGCACTGCGTCAAACGCAAAGTTTCCATTCGAATCCAAAACAGCTTCAAGGCTCGTACCGACAATACGCACCTTGCCCATCGTCTGTTCCGCGATTGAGCCCGTCAAAGACTTGGAGTTGCCTAGAATGTAATCCACCGAATCCTTCACCGAACGGGCGAGATAATTTTCCGCATCCTTCGACACATACAGCACCTGCATTTCACGTGGCACATCGTCCAAAGTAAAGCGTCCAAGGCTATCCGTCGCGGTTTCGATCGAGTCTAAAATTCCAGCGCTTTCCCAGGAATCCGCATAGGCAACAACACGGGCCGCAACCGCCGGCGTCACACCGTCCGCAAGCGTCACCGTACCTGCAATCGAATTTCCGATATCCGTTACGCCGCCCGCATTCCGGTGATCATCACTACAACCCACCCATACACCGCAAAGGATTACGAACAAACTAACAAAGCGATTTTTACTCAGCTTCATTTTTCGTCTCCTTCTCTAATTTTTTGCTCATCGGAAACGCAACGACCATCATCTCGTAAACCTTATCGACAATCGGATCATCCGATGCCTTTGCGATAATTTTTCGACGCGCTTCTTCCAAAACCTTCACCGCATAATCATAGGATTTTTCACTCATCGCGAGAGTAGTAAACGTTGCAAAACGTTCAGAAGGCTTTTTCGTTTCCACAGAACCGATCGCCTGCTGCACATATTCCCGGCGAATCTGACGCAAATCCATCGGAGAAACCTGTTTGGCGTCGAGCATCAAAGCGGTACTTTTGTACTTACCGGATTTATCCTTTTGAATCAGTCCCCAGCGGAGCATGTTATCGACAGCCACCCGGGCCTCTTCCGTCGAAATGGAAGGTTCCACAGACCGCGCCAAGTGCATCATGTCACCGTCAAAATCCGAATGCACCACGAGTTCTCGCAAAACCGGATAATACCACTTGGAAAAATATTCCTTCTGATCGTGGGAAACATGCGAGAATTCGCTCTGCGAACGGATCTGGATAATTTCATCCCAGGCACTTTCACGCTCATCACTGCGCTTTGCCTGATTGTATTCCACCAGGGCAGAAAAATATTTGGACTGCCGACGACCAAGGCCCATCGCCTTCGTCATTTTTTCAATGGATTTTGGCGTCAGATTGAAACGTCCACGAATCACGTTCAGGCAATAAGATGAAGAACGGAAGCCAGCCTTGGCTGCAAAAAAGCGATGCGAAAAAACGGCGCGCATCTTTTTCTGCTCGTCAAAATAATCTTGTAGAAAACGGCGGTAATCGTCGTAATCAAACAATTTATCTATCGCCGACATATCAAGTTCAAAAATAAATTTTTACACACTAAAAGTCAAAAACCTTAAGCAATATGCAAAAATAAAAAGAGCGTCCCCTCTCCGATTTATATAAAATTTTACACGGCTAGACCTTTGACTCGCCGTTCAACTAGATCCAAGTCACTTCATTGCCCTTGCGGTCCAACGCCTTGCGAAGCGGCAAACCGTCTTCCGTTTCCGGGTATCCGATAATTACCGACGCGTAAACCCGTTCATCTTCATGCATGCCGAGTTCCTGCAAGTACGCGAGCAGATCCGGATCTTCGTTCAGCCAGCGGAGCTGATTGATCCAACAGCTTCCCAAATCGAGTTCATTCGCTTCGAGCATCATGTTCTGGATTGCACAAGCGGTATCCGCCATGTTGTTGCCGTAATCCTTTTGATTCGCAACGATGATCAAAACCGGAGCGTCATAGCAAAAAACATAGCCGCCTTTTTTCGACTGCAAAATCGAATTGCGCAAGCTCTTGTACATGCCTTCCGTCACTTCCATTTTGGCAAAGGCTTTTTCCACCAGAGCTACGAGCTTTTGAATCACATCCTTTTTGAGAATCGCAAAAAAGTGCGCGGACTGGTTATTTCCACCGCTCGGAGCAAAGCGCCCCGCTTCGATAACCTTTTGTACCTTTTCCAGTTCCACAGGGACCTGCTTGTAACGGCGGGTGCTACGACGGGAGTAAATGCAATCGAAGGTGTTCATTTCTTAAATATAGGTTTTGACTTGAGGGAGCAGTGTGGGGTTTGGAGTGCGGAATATGGGGTATTCAAAATTCAGAAACCAAGCTCTGACTGAGGGTAGAGGTTCACTTTACAAAAGTGTAAGTAAAAAATACAGATAATTGTTACATTTTAAACAGCTTAAAATCATCACAATGGAGAGAATATGAAACTTTTCACCTTGAAAAAAGTCGCTGCGGGCGCAGCTCTCTTAAGCCTTTTCGCCTGCGGAGAAGACAGCAGTTCGGGAAGCAAGGACCAGGACATCTTCAGCACGAAAGACGACCTGCCCGAATGCACCGAGAAAATCGCTGGAGACACGCTCTACGTGGAAAGCGATTCCGCGGATTACTTTTGCGAAGACGGCAAATGGATTCTCGTTGGCGACACGACAGGAACGGACACCTCGGACGTTTCCTCCTCGTCGGGAAAGAAACCGAGTAGTTCCTCGGCTGCAGACACCATCTTGAGCAGCTCTAGCACCAAAGAAAGCAGTAGTTCCGCAACGGTTTCGAGCAGTTCGGACACGAGGGAATATATTAAGCAATGCCCAAATGACACCATTTCAAACTCCTCGTTTTACATCGAAGGCGATTCGGTGGTTCTGGAGAAATTTCAACAAGCCAGCTATTACTCAGCTTTCATCGGCAACGCTTATCAGACGGACATCAAAGAGATGATTGAGCAAGCTGCATTGATGGAAAGCACATTGAACGATACTACGAAAGTTTGTGAAGAAAGCGACGAAGATGCTACTTCCATTTTGTGCGACATAGTAAAAAATGGCGGACATATTTCTCTAAACATCGATTCCACCAAAGCTTATGGTCCCTGGGCGGTAACGCGCATAAAAATGCCGAACTCCC
>NZ_JALFIA010000060.1:0-17367 GCF_022776125.1 Hallerella sp.
GCGTTCGCCGGTGGAAGCGCCGCTCGGAACAGCAGCGTGACCGGTCACACCGTTTTCGAGGGTAACATCAACTTCGAGGGAGGGATTGCCGCGAGAATCGAGGATCTGGCGGGCAACAACGGATTTAATTTTAGAAGCCATATTTTTTGCCTTTTGGTTAGAGTGAAAAGTCGTTGAAAATATATAAAAATTTTCAACTTCGGTTCACCGACTATCCACACCATATGCAAAACCAGAAATGCTATAGACCAACGCAACGCTTTCTCGGACTCGAAGAAAACTATTTTTCAAACAAATGGTCCAAGGAATTCCACGCCCACCTTGCCACGCTGCTTAGGTGAAACGTCGCTGTCATCGCTACAAGCGGTGAATGCGAAAAGCACCACGATGGCAAGCAAAAAGAATTGCTTCGTAGAGTCTTCTTTTTAAAAGCCGAGCATTGCTACTTATCCAGTACTTGAATCCGGATTCCTTTTCCCGATTTCAGCGGTTTCAACAAAAAGACACCGTTCCGATTCACCAAGTTCCCGATTTTGAATTGCAACTCTTCCCGGCTTTTGCCTGAAATCGTTCCGAGCCAATTTCCTTGAAAATCAAATACGCGATATTCAGCAGAAATTGCCTTTTGGAATTGCATTGACGGTGTTTTGATACTAGTATGTTCTTCGTTTCCGGCAAGACGGAATTGAATCCAGTCTATATTGATATAGCTCTTGACAATTTTCAATTTCAAAACATGCTCCCCTCTATCCAATTCCACGGAACCCAATGCTATTTCTTTGTACGTATCAAATGTAGAATCCACTTTGGCAACGAAAATCGGGTCTAAAATCCGCTTTTCATCGATGTATAGTTCAAAACCTGCTGTATCCATAGCAGTTGCTACACGAGCATCCACATTATAAACACCATTGGAATCCACATGAATAGTATACTCCGTCCATTCATCAGCAACCGTGTATCCCAAAGCGTAACCATCCCCCGTTTCAACGATATCCACCCCATCTTCTCGATATTTCCCGCCCCTGTTTTCGGCATCCATATCATGATAGGACTTTCCTTCTCCCCCTAAATCGTAATTTTCACTTTCAATTTTGCCCGGGATACTCTTTGCCTCCTCCCCAAAAGGCGCTTGAGGAATAGAAGGCGTTATGTAAATGCGATAGGCATAGTAAACATTCTGGATATGGATTGGAATCGTAATGGAGGAATTGAACACTTCGTATTCCTGGCTAGATTCAAGAATTGTAGAGGCAACGGCCGAATCCTTGTCTACCCAAACGACATATTCAACATCAACATTGACCTTGTTTCCAAAGACTTCGGGAATGTTGTCAATTTTTACAGGGACTTCCCCTAGGGTATTTCCTCCCACAACAATGCTCGCCACTTTTCTTTGTAAATCTACAGCGGCAAATCCATCGACACTGTCACTCTTGTCATTTGGCGGAATGACTTTTGCCATATAACCGCTCATGTCTCCATACCATTTGTATAAATACCAACCGCCCCCGCGTTCATTTTTTGCCGTGAGCAAGCTTCCCAGACGTCCGGGCAAATTGGTGAACCACCAAGAAATCATCGCGCTTTCCACCCCATGACGTTCAAATTTAGCGATAAATGGCACAGAAACTCCCGGGCAACCTTCCAACGTATGCGTGCCGGATGAATACTCATTAATACTCACCGCTCGTGGCGTTACATTGTACTTTTTTTCAAGACTCCGATAATGTTCAATGGCGCCAACAAATCCTTCGGAACCCCATTGATGCCAGCTGATAACATCGGGCAAGCAATCGTTTTCCGAACAATACTTTATAAAAGCCTCCATGCGGCTGCTGTTGTACCAAGCATACGAGGGACCAATGATTCTTGCTTCCGGATCTTTTTGACGAATAAAGTCATAAGTTGTTTTCCATAATCCGGAATTAAAATCGATGGTCGTACTTGTCCAAGTTCCGCCGGGTTCATTCCAAATTTCATAGCCATCAAAATTCTGTACCTTGGCCGCTTTTCTATCTTCGATGACAGATTCCACTTCAGAAAGCCAATGATTCATGTCTTTGAAATTATAGGGCCATCCCGGTAGAATGTCAGCCAGCCGAATATGAATCTTCGCTGTGGTATTTTCAATCCGTGGAGAAACGAGAAACGCACCGCCAATCGGTTGTTGACGCCCCTGTCCGCTACGGGCAGGAGCCAAAAAAGCGTTCGGTTTCAAAGGTTCCACGTCCCTGGCTATATCGACAGGATAAGTTTCCGTCAACCCATACAAAGACCCTGTTGCTACATGGGTTACAGGGCGAATACTATCGCCAAGACGAACATGAAGAGAGGTTTCCGCCAATGACGTTGATGCAAAAAAGCAAGAAATTACAACAAACGCCGAAGTTATAGCCTTACAATGCATTCTAGACACCCTAACATCCTTAGCGAAACTTTTTGTTTATCGCTACAAAAAAAATAGCCGAATAAAGCAAAAGATTGATAACCCTTACAAAATGATTATTGACAAATTGTCCACAAAGGCAATAACGAAATGGAAATTCCAAAGGCATCCATTCATGACGCTGCAAAACATCAAAAGATAATTTAGGGCTA
Source organism: Hallerella sp. (assembly GCF_022776125.1). Lineage (NCBI taxonomy): Bacteria > Pseudomonadati > Fibrobacterota > Fibrobacteria > Fibrobacterales > Fibrobacteraceae > Hallerella > Hallerella sp. Next base: position 2,602 of record NZ_JALFIA010000060.1, read on the forward strand.
TCGTTTTTAGGAAATCATTGACGGAACAAACACTTTACAAGAATTTCTCCCATTTGATTTGACGTCGTAAAAAGCGAGATCGGCAGCACAAAAAAGCTGGATTCGTATTTTAAACCGATGCAGTAGCATTCTTGGCGGAATCGCATTCATTCTAATCATCACTTACCTTGTTCCCACCGTGGTCATTCCCCTCACTTCAAATGGCGAATTTCGCACGTGGGTAGACGCAACCGCCATCTTCTCATATCTCACAGCGGGAATTCCCATGATCCTTCTCGTCGCTTTCCTCGTACTTTCCCATGTCGCAATGATTTTCGGCATGGTAGATCCGGGCATTGCAGGATACTCCCCCGAAAAATCGGTCCAAGTGGAAAAACACCTCCATCATGGCATATAATTTATAATGCATGAAGTTTTACCACCATCTCCCGACCTCTTTGAATTTTGGATTTGTATCAAATGTTCCTAAGATGCGAAATCGGATCCGTTTGTGGCGTTCAAGGGCAGAGGCTGCATAAAATTCGTGTAAGACGCAACATTCAATGGTTCCCCATTATATGGTATTATTTGGAATTTATTGGTGTTCAAATCAATAATTTTCATCCGAGAATCGTTCACAATACTTCTTTGATTCAAAAAAGAAGTATTTATTTCAGAATAAATTTTATTTATCCCTTTTTGAACAAAGAAAACGGAGACCGATTGCTTTGAACCAGCTGTAGAAACAGATGTGCGAACATTAATTTCTATAGAATCGCCTGATATAGAATTTTTCTTCAAGTCCGCTCGAACCTGATCAAGCGTTAAAGCAAAAGAAGACACCGAAAAAACAAGAAAATATATTAGTATTTTGCACATACGTAATCAGTCCTTTATACACCGCAACGTCATCCAGGCGTTAGCAAAATGATTCAATACACTTGAATGAATAATAATGTCAAATACGCTACTTGATGTTTTCATTGTCGAGGACCAATATGATGCCGACAAGAACATATCTGTAATATCCCCATTCCAGTAGAGATATCCTGCGGGAAGTGAAGAAAAAGCACAATCATCAGAACCGCTTTCTCTTTTCTCATTCCAAAGGTTTGTACTTTTTAACCTCATCGCGGTTTCTCTATCATCTAATTTTCCAACAACATTTATTAACTCAAGCCATTCATCGTTAGAAGGAACATGCCATCCCATGGGACAAACAGAATCGACTCTAGCATAGTCTAGTTTACCATTTTCATCATTGTTCTCTTGCAAAGAATAGTATCGCCCCCAAAAATTACAATCCGAATCACCGTTGTCATAACAGATACTATAGTCTGTTTCATAATTCAAGTTCTCAGCCATCCAAACCTGGTCGCCAATGGTCGTGTATTTATACACTTGCCCATCCCGTTCATCAACAAAAGTTCCGCGACCGCTTTCTGGACAGACTTCGCTAGCGTTCCAACTATTGCTATCGTCAGAACACGATGCTAAGAATGCGGCAAGAGTAATTGAGAAAAAAGCTTGTTTCTTATTCATTTTGATTACCTCTATTTTAAAAGTTGCCATGTTAAAATACGAGACCCTTGACGGAGAACGAGATAGCATCCTGCCGAAAGACTAATATCGGACTTGGGGCATGCCCCCAAAGCAAATTGTCTGACAAATCTAGAATTACGACCGAGTCGGCCTCAACCTGTTCATATCCGGTAATTCCATGGTATGAGGGATCATCCGTGTCAAATGAGACACGAAAACCCAATAATTTGGGCAGCAAACCATATACAAGAAAAGCTCCGCATTTCTGCGGGGCTTTTTCCAAAACAAAGGGCTAAAGATATTAGAAGCGGAAGTGAGCGAATGCTCGGTTTGCTTCTGCCATCTTGTGCACATCCTGCTTCTTGCGGATGGCGTTGCCTTCGTTGTTCTTGGCAGCAACAAGTTCTGCTGCAAGACGCTGTGCCATGTTAGCTTCCGTACGATTACGGGCAGCGGTAAGCAACCAACGAAGAGCGAGAGCCTTAGCACGATCCGGAGCAACTTCCATCGGTACCTGGTAGTTTGCACCACCGATACGACGGGACTTCACTTCAAGCTTCGGCTTGATGTTTTCAAGGCATTCTTCGAACTTGTCGAGCGGAGAACCTTCGCCTTCCACCTTCTTGTCCAAGAGATCGAGAGCGGTGTAAACGATCTGTTCAGCGATCGTCTTTTTGCCCTGCTTGAGAACGACACCAATGAGTTCGGTGATTAAAACGGAATGATAACGCGGGTCTGCAATGGTGCGCTTGTGAATAGTCTTTCTTCTTCTAGACATATGCTCTTCCTTTACTTCTTAGCCGGAGCTTTTCTCTTAACACCGTACTTGGAACGTGCCTGATTACGACCGTTCACAGCCTGAGTATCGAGCGTACCGCGAATGATGTGGTAACGGACACCCGGAACATCCTTAACACGACCGCCACGAATGAGGACGATAGAGTGTTCCTGGAGGTTGTGGCCTTCACCCGGAATGTAAGCTGTCACTTCCATCTTGTTGGAAAGACGGACACGAGCAATCTTACGGAGAGCGGAGTTCGGCTTCTTCGGCGTGGTGGTGTACACACGAGTGCAAACACCGCGCTTCTGCGGACTTTGTTTCAGAGCCGGCGAAGCGGTTCTGTTGAGGATTTTTTCACGGCCCTTACGGACGAGCTGTTGTATAGTAGGCATTGTTTATTTTTCCCTATAATTTTGGAAACCCAAATATAGTTCTTTTTCGAATAATTTCAAGTTTTGCCTTCGAAATTATTCGATGTTATCTCCATTATCTTCCGAGGCTTCGGATCCGGTATCCGGCAGCGAGAAATCGATATCGCCGACCGAATTTTCAGATTCCAACTGGGAAGCCCGGTTAGCGGCAGCCTCAGCTTCTGCGTCGGAATCAATGACCACGACGTCACGCAGATGTCTTGCACCCGTTCCGCATGGAATCAGGTGACCCATAATGACGTTTTCCTTAAGTCCCATCAACGGGTCCACACTACCTTCAATTGCAGCACGAGTGAGGATCTTCGTTGTTTCCTGGAAGGACGCTGCGGAAATGAAGCTATCCGTAGCAAGCGAGGACTTGGTAATACCGAGGAGCATCGGGGTTCCCTTTGCTTCGGCACGACCTTCTGCCTTGAGCTTGTCGTTTTTCACGCGCAGACGAGCCTTGGAGATTTCTTCATCCGGAAGGAGATCGGAATCACCAGGATCGGAAATTTTGATTTTACGCATCATCTGACGCACAATGCATTCAATGTGCTTATCAGCGATAGCCACACCCTGAAGGCGGTACACGGCCTGGATTTCATTCACCAGGTGACGCTGCACGGCTTCTGGGCCCTGAACACGAAGAATATCGTGCGGATCGACAGAACCGTCGCAGATCTTCTGACCTCTGCTGACACGGTCGCCTTCGAGCACGGCGAGATGACGGCCACGTGGCACGAGCACGCTCTGTTCTTCTTCGGCGTTCTTGATGATTACCTTCTGGTTGCCGCGTTCTTCGTTACCGTATTCAACGATACCGTCGATTGGAGCAATCACAGCGACATTCTTCGGAACACGCGCTTCGAAGAGTTCTGCAACACGAGGAAGACCACCCGTAATATCCTTAGTCTTACCGACAGCACGCGGCAACTTGGCGAGGATTTCGCCCGGCACAGCGTTGTCGCCGTCGTGGACAGAAAGAATAGCACCATCCGGCAGGTAGTAAACACCCTGACGGTTGCCAGCAGCGTCGAGAACGTTGATAGCCGGGCGGTGCTTACCATGACGGTCACTAATGACGGTCCAGGTTTCCACGCCGGTCACATCGTCCTTATCCACACGATAGGTCGTGTTTTCAATCAAGTCGATGAACTGGATCTTACCGCTGACGTTACTGAGAATCGGGCTCGTATACGGATCCCATTCAAAGAGCTTCGTATCCTTCGTTACCGCTGCGCCATTTTCCACATAGAGGATGGCACCATATGGAATCTGCCAACGACCCTTGTTAATGCCGGTGGAGTCAAAAATCACGAGTTCGCCCATACGGCTCACGACAACCTTGTGACCGTCGTGTTCAAGCGTATTGACGTTATCAAGTTCAACCTTGCCATCAACCGGAGCGCTCTTCGAGTTTTCAACCGTGAGACGGCTAGAAGCACCACCAATGTGGAACGTACGGAGAGTCAGCTGCGTACCCGGTTCACCGATGGATTGAGCCGCGATAACACCGACGGCTTCGCCGAGGTCAACCGGACGACCGGACGCCAGCATACGGCCGTAGCACTTCGCACAGACACCGTGGCGGGCACTACAGGTAAGCACAGAGCGCATCTTCACATGTTCAAGACCCGTTGCAGAGATCTTCGGAAGATCACTTTCCGTCACAAGTTCGCCAGCCTTGACAATCACTTCACCCGTCACCGGGTGAACGATGTCTTCGACCGGAGCGCGACCGAGGAGACGTTCTTCGAGCGGGATAATCGTATCGTCACCGTCCTTATAGGCGGAAATATCGATACCATCCTTCGTATGGCAATCTTCTTCCACAATCACGAGGTCCTGGGCGACGTCAACAAGACGACGGGTCAAGTAACCAGCGTCAGCCGTCTTCAGAGCGGTATCAGCAAGACCCTTACGAGCACCGTGAGCCGAAATGAAGTATTCCATTTCGTTCAAGCCTTCACGGAAGCAGGACTTAATCGGGTTTTCGATGACTTCCTGACCGCCGAGTTGCTTGGTCGGCTTCTGCATCAAACCACGCATACCAGAGAGCTGCTTGATCTGTTCACGGCTACCACGAGCGCCAGAATCCGCCATCATATAGACAGGGTTGAATCCGTCACGGTCGTGAGAGAGGAGATCCCACTGCTTAGCAGCGACATCGCTCGTCGTCTTGGACCAAACGTCAATAATCTGGTTATAACGTTCACCGTCCGTGATGACACCGTCTTCGTAAAGTTCGCGAATACGGGTGACCTTTTCGTTTGCTTCTTCGAGCAACTGCTGCTTTTCTGGCGGAATCACCATTTCGGAAATGGCCACAGAGGAGCCCGAGATAGCAGCCCACTTATAACCGAGGGCCTTCAGGTCATCGAGGTATTCGACCGTCACGCGGTTGCCGGTACGACGATAAAGATCGTCGATGGACTTCGCAATCACCTTCTTACCGAAGGTTTCGTTTGCATAACCGACTGCGTTCGGGATAATTTCGTTCAAAATGATACGACCCATGGTGGTCTTGATGAGAGACGGTTCCTTCAAGGTGAGGAACTTAATCTTCTGACCAGCCTTCGCGATCACTTCGCACTTGCCGTTATCATCCGGCTGTTCGGTCAAGCACGGGGTATCCTTTTCAAGAGCGCCCATGTAGATCTTACGGCCTGCCGGCAAATGGAGGTAGCATTCCGCATTCAAATCGATCACGCCGGTATTGTATGCACGAAGAGCTTCGTCCGGATCGTAGAAGCGCATTCCAGCACCCTTGCGGTTCGGACGCGGCTTGGAGATGTAGTACAAGCCGAGCACGATATCCTGGCCCGGAACAGCAATCGGCTGACCGGAAGCCGGGTGAAGAATGTTGTTGGAGGAAAGCATGAGCACGCGGCATTCGAGCTGCGTTTCGAAGGACAGCGGAAGATGGACTGCCATCTGGTCACCGTCGAAGTCAGCGTTGAAAGCCGTACAAACGAGCGGGTGAAGACGGATCGCATTACCTTCGATGAGCTTCGGATAGAAGGCCTGAATACCCAGACGGTGAAGCGTCGGAGCACGGTTCACCATAACCGGATGGTCTTCAGTAATCTGTTCGAGAATGTCCCAAACTTCAGGACGTTCTGCATCGACATACTTCTTAGCAGCCTTGAGCGTATAAACAATGCCTTCTTCTTCCAAACGCTGGATGATGAACGGCTTGTAAAGTTCAAGAGCCATGCGCTTCGGAAGACCGCACTGGTGCATCTTGAGTTCCGGACCCACGACGATCACAGAACGACCAGAATAGTCCACTCGCTTACCGAGAAGGTTCATACGGAAGCGGCCCTGCTTACCCTTGAGAAGTTCAGAGAGCGACTTCAACGGACGGTTAGAACCAGCGCGGACGGAACGACGACCGCTGTCGAACAGCTGGTCCACAGCTTCCTGGAGCATGCGCTTTTCGTTGCAAAGAATCACGTCCGGAGCCTTGATGTCGATCAACTTCTTCAAGCGGTTGTTGCGGTTGATGACACGACGATAGAGCTCGTTCAAGTCAGAGGTAGCGAAACGGCCACCATCGAGCGGAACAAGCGGGCGCAGATCGGGCGGAATCACCGGGAGAACGTCAAGAATCATCCATTCCGGCTGGTTAGAGAGGTTCTTGGCTTCATGCGGATACGCTTCGCGGAACTGGGTAAACGCATCGAGAAGGTTGAATTCCTTGCCTTCGGTCTTAGCGGCATAACCGCCCTTGCGTTCGCCATCAGCACCGATGACGCCGTACTTAAAGTCTTCGACCTTTTCGGCGATGTCCTTAGCCCAAGGAATATCGCTGTTCTTTTTCTTTTCCGGATCTTCGTAGTAAGAAAGGAAGTCGTCCATCTGAGACTTCTTGAAGGATTCGACAATCTTCAAGCGCTTGATGGCATCGTCACGCTTCGTCTTGGACTTGGACGCGGCTTCCACGCGGAGTTCGTCAGAAAGCTGGACAAAGTCGATGTTTGCAAGGAGCTGCTTCAAAGCGGCTGCACCCATCTTCGCGGAGAAGTGACGACCTTCTCTTTCGAGGTCGATATACTTGCTTTCGTCGATCAGTTCATTCGGCTGGAGATCGGTATCACCCGGATCGAGCACGATGTACTTTTCGTAGTAAATGATGTTATCGAGGGACTTGGTGTCAAGATTCAAAATCGCACCGAGCACGCACGGCTGATTCTTCACGAACCAAACGTGTGCGAGAGGGATAGCGAGTTCGATGTGACCCATACGTTCACGACGAACCTTGGAATGGGTAACTTCCACACCGCAACGGTCGCAAATGACACCCTTGAAACGGATACGCTTGTACTTACCGCAATTACATTCCCAGTTCTTCACCGGTCCGAAAATGCGTTCACAGAACAAGCCATCGCGTTCTGGCTTGAAAGAACGGTAATTGATCGTTTCAGGCTTGGTGACTTCACCATAGGACCACTGACGAATCAATTCAGGAGAAGCAAGGTGAATGGAGACTTCACCATTGTTGTTTTCAGAATAATCGAAAGTTTCTTCTGACATATTACTTTTCTCCATTAGTCTTGATATCGAGGCAGAGCGAACGCACTTCACGAATCATAACATTGAAGGATTCAGGAATGCCCGGTTCCGGAGTATTCTTGCCGTGGACGATAGCGTCGTAGATTCTGGAACGACCCATCACATCGTCGGACTTCACCGTCAAGAGTTCCTGGAGCGTGTAAGCAGCACCGTAAGCTTCGAGAGCCCAGACTTCCATTTCACCGAAGCGCTGGCCACCGAACTGGCTCTTACCGCCGAGCGGCTGCTGCGTCACGAGAGCGTAAGAACCGATCGAACGTGCGTGGATCTTGTCTTCGACCAAGTGACCGAGCTTGAGATAATACATGTAACCGATCGTAACCGGGTTCAAGAAGGCTTCGCCGGTGCGGCCATCGTAAAGCTTTGCCTTACCGATAATCTGACCGTGATCCGGATCCATCTTATAAGAAACGACCGGCATCTTCTGGTAAGCCTTTTCCAGTTCGTCCACGATGTCTTCGAAGGAAGCACCGTCGAACACCGGGGTGGCAATCTTCATGCCGAGGACCTTAGCAGCCCAGCCCAAGTGAACTTCAAGCACCTGACCGACGTTCATACGAGACGGAACGCCCAGCGGGTTCAAAAGGATCTGAATCGGGCGGCCATCTTCGGTGAACGGCATGTCTTCGACCGGAACGATTTTGGATACGCAACCCTTGTTACCGTGACGACCAGCCATCTTGTCACCGACCTGAAGCTTCTTCTTCTTGGCGATGTAAACCTTAACAGTCTGGAGAACGCCCGGCTTGAGTTCGTCACCCTTCGTAACCTTATCGATTTCCTTTTCCATCGTGCGGGTCAAGCGATCGATCGATTCGCGAGCCACGGAGAGAAGGCTAGATGCCTTTTCCTGAGCTTCCGCGTCATCGCGAGCGAAGGTAGAAGACGGAGCAAGAGTCAAAAGATCAATCGTGCGAAGCATCTTTTCGGAAACGGTAGAACCGTCCGGAATGCGAACTTCGTGAGTATCGAAATCGATGATATTGCCAGAGACCTTGCCGACGAGCATTTCGACCATCGCATTAGCGCAAGTCGTCTTAATCTTGTCGATATCAGCCTGGAACTTTTCCTTGATTTCGTTGATACGTTCCTGATCTTCAGCACGGCTCTTCTTGTCGTTGTGGTCCTTACGGCTGAACACGCGGGTTTCGAGAACGATACCGTGCATGCCCGGAGGAGCAACGAGAGAGGTATCTCGCACATCGCCGGCCTTTTCGCCGAAGATAGCGCGGAGAAGTCTTTCTTCCGGAGAGAGTTCCGTTTCACCCTTCGGGGTAACCTTACCGACGAGGATGTCGTCCGCATGGACTTCAGCACCGACACGGATAATGCCGCGTTCGTCGAGGTTTTTCAGAGCGTCTTCACCGACGTTTGGAATTTCACGGGTGAGTTCTTCCGGACCGCGCTTCGTTTCGCGCACTTCCACTTCGTATTCTTCAACGTGGATAGAGGTGAACGCATCCTTGATGGCGAGTTCTTCGGAGACGATAACAGCGTCTTCGTAGTTATAACCATTCCAAGGAATGAACGCAATAAGAATGTTTTTACCAAGAGCGAGTTCGCCGTGATCAGTAGAAGCGCCGTCAGCGAGGACGTCACCCTTCTTCACGTAATCGCCCACATTCACAACCGGTTTCTGGTTAATGCAGGAATCCTGGTTGGAACGTTCAAATTTACGGAGAATGTATTCGTCAACCGGTTCATGATCGAGGAATTCGAAGTTTTCGCCGAGGCCTTCCAAAGCATGGAATTCACCGGCTGCATCCAAAGTACCTCGTTCCACGACAACCGTCATGGCGTCGACAAAGCTCACGCGACCTTCATGCTTAGCACGGACAACGGTACCCGAGTCGAGAGCCGCACGGCGTTCAAGACCCGTACCGACAACCGGAGCTTCCGAGCGGAGCAGAGGCACAGCCTGGCGCTGCATGTTAGATCCCATCAAAGCACGGTTAGCGTCATCGTGTTCGAGGAACGGGATAAGGCCTGCAGCGACCGAGATAATCTGTTGCGGAGAAACGTCCATCAACTGAATACGACCTTCAAGCGCATCTTCGTCGAAATCGTCCGAGTTCGCATCAAACGTCGGAACGACACCCTTTTCAAAACGGTCGGATTCGTCGAACTCACCGCCGGCGATCAAGCGCGGCTTGAGCGGATATTCATCCTTTTCACGCACCATCACGAAGTCTTCCGCAAAAGCGGTCAACTGGTGACGATCCAAAATGTCAGCCTTTTCAGCTTCGGAAGATGCCTTCGCAAGCTCACCTTCAAACAGCGGGTCGAAAGCGGCAGCTTTCAGGATCGTGTTTGCCGGAGCAATGTTGAAAGCGTCTTCTTCATCAGCCGTGAGGTACACGACGAAGGAAGAAACCACGTCGTAAACCGTCGAGGATTGCTGAACGTAATCAGCCTTGCCCGAGAAAGATTCGAGCGGGTTACCGTTACGGACGAAGAGGCTAGAGCCATCCGCCTTCTTGAATTCGAACACCTTATTCACGAAGGAGTCAAAGAGAATGCGCTGGTTGTTGTCAAGGTTCGAACGGACAGCCTTGATATCCTTGGCGCCGAGTTCAAGCTGCACGAACAAACGCGGTTCGCGGACAAAGCCCTTGTAAAGACCAAAGTGCCACTTTTCTTCCGGGAAGTAGAGAGGCTTGCCCGAAGCATCCTTGAATTCCTGAAGACCGACAACGCGGTACGGAGTTTCAATGAAGCCGAAGTGGTTCACCACAGCAAACGTGGCAAGAGAGTTGATAAGACCGATGTTCGGACCTTCCGGAGTTTCGATCGGGCAGAGGCGGCCATAGTGCGTGTAGTGGACGTCACGGACTTCGAAGCCTGCGCGTTCACGGGAAAGACCACCCGGACCGAGAGCGGAAAGACGACGCTTGTGCGTAAGTTCGGACAGCGGGTTCATCTGATCCATGAACTGAGAAAGCTGGCTCGAGCTGAAGAACGCCTGGACGACGGAGTTCACCGTGCGAGTGTTCACCAAGTCACGCGGAGTCGGAGTTTCGTTGTCACCGGAAGTAAAGTTTTCACGAATGACGCGACTCATGCGGGAAAGTCCCACAGAGAGCTGGTTTGCGACGAGTTCACCAACGGAACGGGTACGACGGTTGCCCAAGTGGTCGATATCGTCAAGGACGTAACCGTCGGCGTCGCAGTAGAGACCGACCATGTATTCGATGATGCCGAGGAAGTCGGCTTCGGTCATCGTCATCGTGTTGAGAGCTGGCTTAGAGAGACCGATTTCTGCCAAAAGCTTTTCGATTGCCGGGGTATAAACCTTGGCATTCAAACGGTAACGCCCCACTTCACCGAGATCATACTTGCGCGGATCGTCAAGGAAGGTGCTTTCAAAGGCAATCTGAGCGGTTGCAAGGTTCGGAGCTTCTTCCTGAGACTGGTGCATCACGAAGTAGATGAGCTTCAAAGCGTCTTCCTTCGTCTTGCACTTATCGGCAAGGAGGGTGTTGTGGATAAGGAGGTTTTCTTCGTTTTCAGCGATGAAGGAGAGTTCGAAGACTCCGCTTTCCGTCAAACGTGCAGCGCACTTGTCATCGAAAACGCGGTTCGCGTCGAGGATGACTTCGCCCGAAGACGTATCAATCACGTCAGCGGCGACGATGCGACCGTAGTACTGTTCCATGTCACCCACGTTGAGGGTAACTTCTTCGATATTCTTATAGAACAGCTTGATAATATCCGCAGTCGTTTCAAAACCAATGCAGCGGAGAAGAGCCGTAGCCGGAATTTTCTTCTTACGGTCGATAATCAAATAGAGAATGTCACCGTCCGTATTGAATTCAAGCCAAGCCCCGCGATGCGGAATGATACGGCTCTTGAAGTTAGAGCGACCGTTCGGAAGGAGTTCTTCGTCGAAACTCACACCAGGAGAACGATGCAACTGAGAAACGACAACGCGTTCGGCACCGTTGATAATGAACGTACCATTATCCGTCATGATCGGCAGATCGCAGATCATCACGTCATTCTTAATTTCTTCCTTCAGCTTGCGATCTTCGCCATCTTCTTCAAAAACCTGAAGAGAGAGGTTTGCATGCAGAGGAATAGAATGCGTAAGCCCGCGTTCACGGCATTCGCGAAGGCTATACTTGGGAATACCGAAGAAGTAGCCTTCGTACTTGAGCGCGAAGAGCTTCTTCATATCTGTGATGGGGAAAATGTCTTGGAAAACGCGTTCCAGACCTACTTTGAGACGCTTCTCTTGAGGAACGCCTTTTTGGAGGAAGTGGTCATAAGAAGCTTTTTGCACTTCGACCAAATACGGAAGTTCCAACTGGAACTTATTGGAGGAATAATTCTTTCGCTCCGTCATTTAGAAACCTCATCCAGTGAAAAAACCTTGAGCACGGGAAAAACACCAAAAGCCCACACGATTGTGCAGGCGTTTTGGCGTATTCGAATTAACGAATAGAAGGCATTACTTCAGAACGACCTTGGCACCAAGATCTTCGAGTTCCTTCTTAATCTTTTCGGCATCAGCCTTCGGGGCTGCTTCCTTCACAACGCTATCGGCCTTTTCGACCATTTCCTTAGCTTCCTTCAAGCCAAGGCCAGTGATTGCGCGAACAGCCTTGAGGACAGCCATCTTGTTAGCACCGCATTCAGCGAGAACGACGTCGAATTCGCTCTTTTCTTCAGCGGCTGCACCAGCAGCAGCTGCAGCGACAACAACGCCACCAGCAGCGGCTTCAATGCCGTGAGCTTCCTTGAGGTAGTCAGCCAATTGCTTAGCTTCGAGAAGGGTGAGACCCGCGATTTGATCACCAATAGCCTTGATATCTGTTGCCATGATGTTTTTCTCCAATTATTCCGTTTTGAAAAGTTGTTTGTGAATGGTTGTGTTGAGGAATTAGGCGGTTGCTCCAGCCTCTTCCTTTTCCAGTTTTTCCGTGAGAGACTTGATCTGGCCCGCGATAGTGGAACCCGGTCCAAGAATAATCGTGACCAACTGGGCAAGCATGCCTGCGCGGTCCGGAATCTTGGAGAGAGCAACAATATCAGAACCCGGTCTGACCTTACCTTCCACATAGAGGCTCTTTGCAACGAGGAAATCCGGATTTTCCTTATGGAAAGCTTCGATTTCACGTGCCGGGAGAATCGGATCGTCTTCCGGGCCAATCATGATGGAGGTTGCACCTTTAAGGGCTTCGTCGAGACCCGAGATGTTCATCTTCTCGAGAACCTTCTTCAAGAGGGTATTCTTCACAGCAGTGTAAACGACACCCTTAGACTTGAGACTCATACGGAGCTTGTTGTCGAGTTCGACCGGAATCTTTTCGTAGTTGAGAAGATAGATCGAAGCAGCGCCTTCAAACTTCTTGACAAGAGAGTCAACTTTCTGTTGTTTTTTAACTACAGCTTTCATTGTTTATCTCCTATCGAGTGAGGCTCATATCGAGCTTGAGGCTCGGGGTCATAGTTGCCGTGAGGAACAAGGACTTGATATATGTGCCCTTTGCGGTCTGCGGCTTGTTCTTGATCACAGAATCAATCACAGCCTTCACGTTTTCAATAAGCTGTTCTGCCGTAAAGGAGAGCTTACCGACCGGAGCATGGACATTAGCGCCCTTGTCGACGCGGTACTGAATCTTACCAGCCTTGAGTTCCTTCACGGTCTGAGCGACGTTAACCGTCACCGTGCCGGACTTCGGGCTCGGCATAAGTCCACGAGGACCGAGCACGCGAGCAACCTTACTAATCACCGGCATCATGTCGGGAGTAGCAACGACTGCATCAAATTCGAGCCAGCCTTCCTGGATTTTCTGGACCAAGTCTGCGCCACCGACGTAATCAGCGCCTGCATCCTGTGCTGCCTGATAGTTATTATCCTTGCAGAACACAAGAACGCGAACCTGACGACCGGTACCGTTCGGAAGCACAACCGTGCCACGGACAGCTTGATCGGAGTTTTTGGGATCAACACCGAGATTGAAATGAAGCTCGACAGTCTGGTCGAACTTAACCTCGGATTTTTTAAGAATTTCGAGCGCCTGCTCGAGACCGTACGACTTGGTACGATCGTAAGCTTCAGCTACTTTCTTATACTTCTTTCCTCTGAACATGGTGTTTCCTGTCAGAAATAGGGTTAAGGTCTGCCTGATTAGTCGACAACATCGACGCCCATAGAGCGTGCGGTGCCCGCAACCATGCGCATTGCGGCTTCAATGTCGATTGTGTTCAAGTCCGGCATCTTCTTTTCAGCGATTTCCTTGACTTGTGCCTTGGTGATCTTACCGACCTTCTTACGGTTCGGTTCACCGGAAGCCTTGTCAATGCCAGCTGCCTTCTTGACGAGGACAGGAACAGGAGGTACCTTCGTGATGAAGGTAAAGCTCTTATCGGCATAAACAGTAATGACGACCGGGATGATCATTCCCTTTTCATTCTGAGTCTGAGCATTGAACGCCTTGCAGAACTGCATGATGTTCACACCTTTCTGACCCAGAGCAGGACCTACCGGAGGAGACGGGTTTGCAGCCCCGCCGGGGATCTGAAGCTTAATATAACCTGCAATTTTCTTTGCCACTGTATTTCTCCGTTTCAGAACCCAATATTACGATATTGATTCCACCTGGTTAAAGCCAAGTTCGACGGGAGTAGCACGGCCAAACACAGAAACCGTTACGCGAAGTTTGTTCTTCTCCGTGAGGATTTCTTCAACCGTACCATCAAATCCCTGGAATGGGCCATCCTTGATGGAAACATGATCACCGACAATATACGGATTCTGGATCACATCCTGTTCGGCATCTTGAGATTCGACACCGAGCAGTCTATCGACCTCGCTCTGACGAAGAGGAATCGGCGTCTTGTTAACGCGACTAGTTCCTCCGAAATGGGTAACGCCCTGAACGGATGTTACCAGGTGCTGGGTGAGCTCGTCCAGCTCCATCTCTATAATCAAATACGCCGGGAAAAGCTTAGAAACGACGTTCTTGCGCTTTCCTCGGACGTTTACGACTGTCACTTTCTCGGGGATGAGAATGCGACCAAACTTTTCTTGAACGCCTTCGCGTTCAATCAACATTTCAATATTCTTCTTGATTGTGCTTTCCTGACCGGAAAACGTATGGACAGCATACCACAACATAGCCATGATTTACCCACGTCCTAACAGTTTGTCAACGATGAAGGAAAGACCCAAATCAATCGCAGCAATATAGCAACCCATGATAACGCTGAAGAGCATTACAACCAAAGTCGAACCTTTCAGCTCTTCCCAAGTCGGCCAGGTGACCTTCTTCATTTCTTGGATAACTTCTTTGATGTATTGCTGAATCTTTTGCATAATCATGACTCCGGAAGAAAGGAAGCAGGTCGGGAGGGACTCGAACCCCCAACCAACGGTTTTGGAGACCGTGACTCTACCAATTGAGCTACCGACCTAAAACCGCCTTACTTGGTTTCCTTATGAACTGTATGCTTGCGGCAGAACGGGCAGTA
>NZ_JALFIA010000070.1:0-6944 GCF_022776125.1 Hallerella sp.
GGCATGCCATTCGAAGATTTTCATACATCTAACCCATTCCATTTTCTAAATTTGCAAGCGTGATCCAAGTACAAAACATTACCAAGTCTTTTGGAACCCAAGATCTTTTCCGCGACGCGAGCTTTCTCGTCGCCCCCCGTGAACGCATCGGCATCGTCGGACGCAACGGTTGCGGAAAGTCCACCCTTTTCAAGATGATCCTCGGCGAGGAATATATCGACGGTGGAAACATTGACATTCCCAAAAATTATACGCTTGGATACTTGAAGCAGCATATCGCCTTCACGCACAAGACAGTTCACGAAGAAGCCTGTTCCGTTCTCAAAGTCAATGAAGACGGCTGGCTCGATACGCATCAAGTGGAATCCATCCTTTTCGGTCTCGGCTTTGACGAAGAATCTATGCAAAAGGATCCGATGCTTCTCTCAGGCGGTTTCCAAATCCGTTTGAATTTGGCAAAGGTGCTTGCGAGCGAGCCGAATATGCTCTTGCTCGATGAACCGACAAACTATCTGGACATTGTTTCAACGCGTTGGCTCGCCCGCTTTTTAAGGGGCTGGAAGGGCGAAGTCTTACTGATTACGCACGACCGCAAATTCATGGACAGCGTCTGCACTCACGTCGTGGGCATTTACCACAAAAAAATGCGTAAAATCCAGGGTACAGTTGCAAAGCTCAAAGAAACGATCGCCATCGAAGAAGAAGTTGCAAAGCGTACGCAAGAAAACGAAGCGCACAAGCGCGAACAGCTCGAAAAAGTCATTGACCGTTTCCGCTTCAAGGCGAGCAAGGCTGCGATGGTGCAGTCCAAAATCAAAGCCGTGGAGCGCCTTGGAGAAGTCTCCCGTTTAGAACATGAACGCAATCTGGAATTTTCGTTCAACCAGGCGGACTTCCCCGGAAAGCGCATGATGCAGATTAAAAATCTGAATTTTCACTTTGAAGGCGGTCCAACCCTCATCCAGGAGCTCACAGCCGAAATTTTCAAGGGCGACCGCATTGCTATCATCGGCCCGAACGGGCGCGGTAAAACGACCCTCTTGAACCTAATTGCAAACGAGTTAAAACCGGTCAGCGGAGAAGTATCTCTGAACCCGAACGTCATCATCAACTACTTTGGACAGACAAACATCAACCGTTTGGACCTGAACAAGACCGTCGAAGAAGAACTGCAATCTTCCATCACCAGCGCAGAACGCGGAAAAGCCCGCAATCTCGCCGGCCTTATGATGTTCAGCGGAGACGCTGCCTTAAAGCAAATCAAGGTTCTTTCCGGTGGCGAACGCAGCCGAGTGCTTCTCGGTAAGATTCTCGCCACGCCCTGCAATCTTTTGCTCCTTGACGAACCGACAAACCACTTGGACATGGAAAGCATCGAAAGCCTGATCGACGCCCTGGAAGATTACCAAGGAACGGCGATTGTCGTTTCGCACGATGAAGAGCTTCTCCACGTGTTTGCGAACAAGCTCATTGTTTTTGATGGTGGCAAATGCTTTATGTTCGAAGGCTCTTATGCGGACTTCCTCGAAAAGGTCGGTTGGGCAGAAGAAAAAAGCGAAAGCACGACCAAGGTCGCCGTCGAAAATTCCAATGTTTCTGCAAACGGGGCAGCTCCTGTTGCAAAAGATAAAGAGAGCCGTCGCGCCCGAGCCGCTTACGTCGAAGAACGCTCGAAAATCGTGCGTCCCATCGAAAAGCGCATCAAAAAATGGGAAGAGGAAATCCAGAAGCAAGAAGCCCTCGCCGCCGAACTAGAACAAAACCTCGTGGAAGCGAGCGAAAAGAACGACGGAGCTTTGATTTCACAGATTGCCAAGGATCTTGGCGAAGCGAAAAAGAAGACCGACGAAGCTTACGAAGAATGGGAAAAGGCCTCTGCCGAATTAGAAGAGGCCCAAAAGAAATATCCGCTTTAAGCGTTTTCGAAAATTTTATTCCGCGACACGGCGCACGCCCCACGTGCGAACGACTTCCTTCTTTTGAGAATCGCCGCCGACAGCGCCGATCTTGACCTTCAAACGGGCGATGTAAGCGCCTGTTCCGACCAAGCGACCCGAGGTACTGCGCATGTTCCAGCCGAGGTAAATGTTACCCGGATTCTGGGTACAGTCGCCGTCGAAAATCTTGTCGGTGCAAAGAATCTTTCCACTTGCGGAATTGATGTACGCGCCGAGATTCGTAAAGAAGCTTGTTTCGTACTTCACATAAAGGCTGTCCGGGCCGATTCCCGTCGAAGCGGATAGTTCATTCAAATCGTAACGGATGAGGAAGCCCGGAATTCCAATCTGTTTTTCAACAGATTCATACGGAAGTCCAAGCGTTACCTTGTGCGGCGTCACCGTTGAAGACTGCTTGAACGCATCGAGCTTTTCCGTTTTTGCATCAAAGAGCTTCGAAGATTCCACGACAATATACTGTTCACCGATAATGCGAACCCAGCGGTTATCTTCCGAAGCCGCATTCTGCGAAACGTCCGAAAGAACGCCCGGGGCAATGCGAATGCTGTCGCCCACAGAAGGCAGCACACCGTTCTTGCTCGAATAGAAGATTTCATAACGAGCCGTGCGACGCGTTCCCGAAATCGGGAAAATATTCCGAGAAGATTCTTCGCCGTTACGCCACGCCTTGAATTCAAAGATTGAATCCAACGGATAGCTGTTCGTATCGAGAGCTTCACTGAAAACGATTGCAAGCTGATAGACGTCTTCACTGCGCGGCGTCACAATGGCATTCGTAATCACAGGTCCTAGGCGGTCTTGGATCTTTCCCGTCACATGGAACGAAAGAGTGTCCGTTTCACCGGTCAGCGAATCCGTCACCGCCTTCTTAAAGAGCGTTGTATAACTTCCCGCGTAGGCATCGCCCGAAGAAGTTCCTGTAAAGAGGAAGTTCAAAAGCGAATCATTTTCAAAGACGAGGAGAGAGTCCAGGAAGCGGTACTTTTTCAAGTCCTTCTTTACAATGCGATGCCACGTCGAATCGCCGAACTGCCAAGAAACGGAATCCGGTTCATCTTCTCCCGTAATCGGTTCGCCGTACGAAAGCATCAAGCTATCGGCAACGCCATCACCATCACGGTCAAACATATAGCCGCCCGAAGGAATCGGCACCGGAGGTTTTTCCAAATCGATATTTGACCATGTCAAAATGTTGTCATACGAAGCGCCCGAAATCTGGAAGGAACCGTCTTCCACAGCCGCCGTTCCCATCACATAGAAATGCGCCTTGCCATTCACCGGCACAACCGAATCCAATAATCCGCCAAACTCGTCTGTCAGCGCAAGCGAATCCGATGACGAGAAGTAGAGCGGCGCATCGCATCCGCTATCGCAAAGCGTTCCCATATATTCCACAAGAACCTGTACAGGATACGGAATAAACGCATACTGTCCAAGCTTTACCGTGTCCGGATCCATTTCGTTCCACAGGGAATCCGCAAATACGATCGAAGGAAGCGGATATTCCGGAACCGTGAAATAGACCTTCGAAGACTGCGAAAGATCCGATTCCAGATAGAAGTAAAGCGTATAAGTACCCGGAGCGAGAGTTCTCGACTTCACCACGGCCACCGTATCGATCGTAAAGCCGGACATCGTTTCAGAAACCGTAATACCGCCGTAGTTCACGCCCGGAACGAGAGTATCGCCATCAATCGGAAGCCCCGGTCCCATCAGCAAAAAGAGTGACGCCGCTGGAATCGTATCGACCTTCGTCACGCTCGAAACGTCACAGCTGAGCGATTCATCGATCAGCATCTGCCAAATTTCATACTGAATCGTTCCATCCGACGTTGGAATTTCCACCGGGTAATAGGTCTTTTCCGTCTGCAAGTTGATGGACGTGCGCATCTTAAAGTTTGAACCCGTCGCATTGCGTTCCGAGAAGAAGATGTGGAACGGATATTCCTTGCCTTCGACAAGTCCAAGTGTATCCAAGTTCACCGAACCTTCTATCGGGCTATGGCAACCGCCGATATCCACCACAAGACGATTGTTGATAAACACCCAAACGTCATCGTCGCCACGGAATTCAAAATACTGTCCCTTCACATACTGGAACTGTGCCGAAATCTTCATCGAGAAGCTGTAGTTATGTCTGCATCCCTGGACCACAGAATCATACTTCGGATTGTACAGCGTCATCGCCGAATCCAAATATTTAAAATCGTCAATCGGGTAAAACCCTGGATTATCCGGATCGTTGCAATTTCCCGCTTCTGTAATATCCGCAAGCCAAAAACCTTCTTCGTCCAGAGTCAAATCAATGTCACGGCAAACCGCATTCGTGTACTTCTTGCCCGAAGCATCCGTCGCAAGCGTCTCCGGAACAAACCATTTTTCGATTTCACGCGCAGCAGAACACATCGACCAAGGGAAAACCGACGAATCCACACGAGCAGGATTTCCATTCACCAAAGAATCCAGGACCATGCCAAGAACATGACCACCGCATTTATTATTTGTCGCAATTTTTCCCGTGGAATCCAAATAGGTCACCATCGTATAGTCGTTACCGTTGTAGATACCGCCAAAGTCCACATCGATACTATCGTGATGATTTTCACCCGCCCAGTCTAACACCATCGCTGAAATCTGCATTGTCGGGCAAATACCGAGACGCCCCGGGAAATCCGTCGTATAAGCGGGTGTACTGTAAAGCGTCGGGTACGGGAAGACCCAAGCCGTATCCGAAATCGCCATGATCGAATCGATCTGAATCGGTTCCCCCTCCTTCTGTCCTGCAGACGTATAAATCTCAAAGCCAAAAGTCTGTCTCAAGGTAATGCCCCAATCCGTCACATGCTTATAATAAGCGCCCTGGTACCAGCCACAAGTATCATTCGAGAACGGTCCCATCTTCACCGTATCGCCATTCACGATCATCGAAGGCGACATGTTTTCCCACGGGCTCATCACACGGATAATTTTTTCTTCGAGCGGAGCATACACCACGTCATAGCGTTCATTCGTATAAGTGAAAAGCCAAGTTTCATAAACACCCGACGGGAAGAACGAAGAAATCAGCGGACGATTGGCCTCTGTAAAAAAGGTCACTGCAGGCCAATCATTTGCGCCGCGGTAAATGTTGAAGAGCGCAGAAGTCGAACTCCATTCCGGCTTGGAAGCCGTTGCCGCTGGGAAAGTATAATGCCTCCAGCGTTTATATTCACCCGTCGAATCAAGGGCGGTCGGATTTCCCAAAATATTATTTTGAACCGAGATGTAGAACGTACTGTCACGATAAGACGTATTCGTTCTCCACGGGTGATAAATGTGCAAAGTACGGGAAGAATCAAAGCATGCACCGAGCGAACCGATCTTGGACGAGACGGATAGTTTTGAATCGGTACCATCCACAAAAATCGTATCCGAAGAAGCCAACGCCGAAGAAAGGTCCACAGTCCCTTCCGCAGGAGCCGTCATGTAAGAAGCGTGGAAACGTTCAAAGTAGGCCGTCTTCAGCGGATTGTTCGAAAGCGCAGAGGGCGTTATCGCACCATAGAACCAACCGCATTTCGTCGAATCATCCACGGCAAAGCGCATCAAAATGGAATCTGTACCAAAAATCATGCGAGGAAGAGCCTTGTTTCCCCACGGGCTCTTAAACCAAACCATCTTGGAGCCTGGAGCCGCAAAGGATTTCGTATAAGACATGTCGGACGTCGTATAAAGCCAAACTTCTGTATCCGAGCCAAAAAGGGTTGACGGTGTAAACGAGAGGGCATTCGTCCCGTCCGTCCAAGCGACACAGTTATTGTTGTTGTAATTCTGGTCCGAAGAATCTGGGCAAAGCTTTACGCTAAAAGATTCCCAACTTTGGAAATCCGAAACACTCTTGTTCCACGTATAGACAAACCAACCGTTTCCTTCCGAAGTCATCTTCGTCACAGAATTTTCACCGTAGATCGGATTGTAGCTTGTAGGGCTGCCAAGAATGTGCAGCTTATACGATGACTTCGTCGCATCGCCACGCCACGGCGACTGAATATGTAAAGTCAAAGAAGCTTGTGCTGCCACAACATACAGCAGACTAATCAGAAGGACCAATCTCATCCAAAACTCTCCTTAAAGTCCTTTTGCAAACACTCAGTGCTTAAAATAAATTATGAGGAGTTAAATTCCTCATAAATTCTTTAATACAACTATTTAGCTTTGCAATCCGAATTGCAATTTTTCATCCCCGATTGTTGTAGCGGGACCATGTCCACACAGCACTAGAGTATCATCGGGTAAAATCAAAAGTTTTTGGCGAATAGAATCAAAAAGCTGTTCTGTATCGCCGCCTGGCAAATCTGTACGGCCATGGCTACCGCGGAAAAGGGTATCTCCCACAAATAAAATGTTCTCACGTTCTTCATAAAACGCAAGACCGCCACGGGAATGCCCTGGAACTTCTATAACCTTCAGCTGGATATTTCCAACCAGAATCAAATCTCCTTCCTTCAAAAAGGATTTGGGCAAGGGCAAAGTTTCCTCTAGCGCAAGGCTAAACATCTGCGCCTGGTGATCTGCATGCTGAATCAGAAACAAATCGTTTTCTGAAGCTTCCGCTTCCAAATTCCACTTCCGCAGAACCCATCCATTTCCCATGCAATGATCTAAATGCAAATGCGTATTCAATACACGCCGCACTGTAAGACCGTTCTCTTTCACAAAACAGTCCGCTTTGAGAAATTCATCTTCGTTATAAAATCCGGGATCGATAAGTAGAGCTTCACCGTTCGCCTCATCATAAACAAGATACGCATTTTCTTGGAACGGATTGCAAACGAAACCTTGGATCTTCATGCAAACGAATATAGAAAGATTCCGGGGGAAAAAGGAAGGGCCCCCGCGATGTCCCGCGGGGGCCCGTGGATCCGGCGGCGACCTACTCTCCCGGGCCCGGGGGCCAGGTACCATCGGCGACAAGTGGCTTGACTTCCGTGTTCGGAATGGGAACGG
>NZ_JALFIA010000080.1:0-50002 GCF_022776125.1 Hallerella sp.
AGTCAATACCTCGAATAACCTCCTCTATTCGGGTGACACGCCGACCTGGAAGGCTGCCGCGAATCCGTCTTACAACTTGAGCTACTTCTCTCCGGTGGCACTTCGCTTGTTCGCCGTGGTGGATAAAAATCATGACTGGAAATCTGTGCTCGATGCTCAGTATGCCTACATGAAGAAGGTGCAGGACGCTGGTACGGGTGTGTTTCCGGACTGGAGCGATGGCGAAGGCAATGCGATCAACCCGCCGAACAACAGTGCAAAGACTACGTACTGGACCTTCAACAAGGAATCTGTGCGTATTCCGTGGCGTATCGCTTGGGATTACTACTGGTTCTCGGATGAACGCGCTGCAGAAGTGCTGAACACCTTGAACAAGTTCATCATGGAAAAGTCGAACAACGATCCGGCTTCAATCCCGGCGGTGAACTATTCTTGGAATTTGAGCGTCGGAGCCGATATCCAAGGCCAGGCGGTCCCTGTGCACTGGCAGGCTGCCTGGTGCGCAACCGGTATGGCTGGCAATTCTGCGGAATGGCTGAATTCTTGCACGACTTTGTTGAACGGAACGTCCATGCAGACATCTGCTTCGAGCTACTTCCCGAATATTCTTCAGATGATGTACAGTCAGCTGTTGAACGGTTACTACACGAAGCCGAGCAATATGGGAATCTAATCCTTCTTGCTTGAAATTGAAAAATCGCCCGACTTGTGCCGGGCGATTTTTTACTTTCCCGTGAACTTTTTGTGACGTTTTGAAAATAAGCCTTTATTATATTCCAAATGATGAATGAAGAAGTTTTAGAACAAAGTTCTGCAAGTGTTGAAGGTTCGGCTGCTGTGGAACCTGCGCAGATTAAAGTTTCTGTCCATGCGGATGCGCTTCCCGAAACAATCGTTAAAGGCGATACTTTTGAATACCGGGTGAATGTGACCTGGGAAGCTTCGGCGGGGCGGAACGCTCTGCTGGTGGTGCCGACGAGTTCTGCCAATACCAAGGGCGTGACGCAGATCGGGTTGCGAGAAGAACATTCCCAAGTGGTGCATAACGGAAAGTCCGTTTCGAATACGCAGTTCGTGTACAAGCTTTTGGCGGACGATTCGGGGAACGTTTCGATTCCGGCATTGCATTTTCAGATTCCTTCGGCGGAAGGGGCTGTGGAAGTTCAGACGGATATCGTCTCGTTCCGCATTGAAGAGCCTTCGGACACCGTTCAGTTTTTGATTCTGGGCGTGTGCGTGTTTGGAATCGTTCTCGGAGGGCTGTTGGCCGTTCTGCAAAAAAAGAGAAGCTCTGAAGCGAAGAAAAAGGCGGTAAAACAGGAAGACGCAGAACTTGCCGAAGAATTCTTGCTTTTGAAGAAGAGAATCGCCAAGGCGGATAGCCGCGCTTGGTTGCTCGATTTGGAAAAAATTTGTAAATCATGGGCTATGACGCGGTATGGTAGCGATAATCTGGAGGAACTTGCCAAGGCAGGGACCTTGGAAGGTTTTGATTCCCTGCTAGAGGAATTTGCCCATGCTCGTTATGGAGGCGGAGAACGCGACGCTTTCCAAAATAAGGAAACCTGGAAAACCGCAGCAAAACTGTTAAACATTGAAGAAGACGAATGAGGTCAAGATGACAAACGTACAAGAATTGACGGAAAAGATTAAGGATCAGGGCTATTTTTGCACAGATCTTTTGCGTGAAGTAGAAGGGACCGTGATCGGTCAAAAGGACATGGTGAAGAGCATTCTCACCGGTATTTTTGCCGACGGTCATATTCTTTTGGAAGGCCTTCCGGGACTTGCGAAGACGACTGCGGTTTCCGCTTTTGCAAGTGCGGTTTCTCTCGACTTTAAGCGTATTCAGTTTACCCCGGATCTTCTCCCGGCGGACTTGCTCGGTACGACGATTTACAACGCGAAGGAATCTCGTTTTGAAACCCGCAAGGGACCTCTCTTTACGAACCTCGTTCTTGCCGATGAAATCAACCGTGCTCCGTCCAAGGTGCAGAGCGCCCTTCTCGAAGCGATGCAGGAACGCATGATTACGATCGGCGACGAAACGTACAAGCTCGACGAACCGTTCCTTGTTCTTGCGACGCAGAACCCGATTGAACAGGAAGGTACGTATCCGTTGCCGGAAGCTCAGGTGGATCGTTTCTTGTTAAAGGTGAAGGTCGGTTATCCGGGCAAGGATGACGAAATGAAGATCCTTGAAGCGGTGAGCGGAACGGGCTTAAAGATTCCGAGTGCCGTGGCGAACAAGGAAGACATTTTGAAGGCGCGTTCCTTGGTGAAGGAAATCTACGTGGATGAACGCATTCGCGAATATATTGTGAACCTTGTTCTTGCGACGCGCGATCCGGCAAGCATCAAGAAAGCGGAATTGACGAGCTTTATTTCGGTCGGCGGTTCTCCGCGTGCTTCGATTGGCCTTGCAAAGGCGGCGAAGGCGCACGCGTTCATCGAAGGCCGCGGTTACGTGACGCCGGAAGATGTGAAGGCTGTGGCGATGGAAGTTCTCCGTCATCGCATCATTTTGAGCTATGAAGCGGAAGCGGAAGAAGTTTCTGCGGAACTCGTTGTCCAGAAGATCTTGGATTCTGTCGAAGTGCCATAATATGCTTTCGAAGGATATTCTCAAAACGGTGAACCGCATCGAACTTTCGGTGCGGGGATCTCTCGACTCGATGATGGCTGGCGCGTATCACAGCTCGTTCAAGGGCAATGGCGTCGAATTCAGCGAAGTCCGCGAGTACGTGCCGGGAGATGACGTTCGCTCGATCGATTGGAACGTAACGGCTCGTATGGGGACTCCTTACATCAAGAAGTTCGTGGAAGAACGTGAACTGACCTTGATGCTGATGGTGGATGCGAGTTCCAGTTCGGAATTCGGTTCGGGAAAGGAAATGAAGGGTGAAGCCATGGCGGCCATCACCGCGCTTCTCTCGTTTGCCGCCGTGCGGACGGGCGACAAGGTTGGACTTTTGATTTTTACGGATCAGGTGGAGCTTTTTATTCCGCCTGCGAAAGGGCGCAAGCACGTTTTGCGTTTGATCCGAGAAATCCTGTACTTTAAGCCGGAACATCACGGGACGAATCTACAGAATGCGCTCGAATATGTGGGCGGCGTACTGAATCGTCGTTCGATGATCGTGGTGATGTCGGACTTTCAGGATTCGGGATTCGACAAAGCTTTTAAGATCCTTTGCAAGCGTCACGACATGCTGGCGGTTTCGGTGATGGACCCGCGTGAAATGGAACTGCCGCCGGTGGGACTCGTGGAATTCGAAGATCCGGAAACCGGTGAGACGATGCTTGTGGATACGGGTGATGCTGCCTTCCGTGAAGCCTTTGCGCACGAGGCGAAAAAGGCCCAGAAAGCGACCCGGAGCCTTTTCCAGAAAATGAACGTGGACTATGTGCTGTGCCAGGTTCAGGATGAATTCCGCGACACGGTGAATCCGCTCGTGGAACATTTTAGAATGTTGCAGAGACGTCGGAGTTAATGATGTTTGAATTTCGATTTTTGACAAGGAAGCTTGCGCTGATTATCGGTGCAATCTCTGTAGCTTCCGCATTTGCATTCAACCTGTCGGTGAAATCTTCGACGACTGCTTCACAGATTTTTGTGGGCGATCGTTTCGATTATGAAATCGATGTGAACGCTCCGGAAAGCGCTTATGTGGATTTACCGAGCTTTGTGGGAAATCTCGGAAGCTTTGAAGTCAAGGACATGCAGCATGAAGAAATTCCGATTGCGGGAGTGAAAGGCCAAAAGAAGTTCGTTTGGCGGGCAACGCTCAATACGTTTGTCGCAGGTGATTTTTTGATTGCGCCGCAAGAGGTGCGAGCGGTTCTGGGTGCCGATACCGTGGTGACGAAAACGGATCCGGTGGCGGTGAAGGTTGTGACGCGGACAGACGGTTCGGAAGAAGATATTTTGGATGTGGAAGAACCTTTGGACGACTCGAGGCTCCCTGCATGGCTTTCGGGACTTTTGATTGTTCTCGGAGCGATCCTTTTGGTGGTACTCGGCTGGTTCTTGCACAAAAAGTTCCGCAAGAATAAGGAAGCTCCGAGACTTCCGCCGTATGAAGAAGCCTTTCTCGCATTGAAGGAACTGCGTGAAAAGCAGCTTCTTGCCATGGGAAATCAGGCGGATTACTATACGGCTTTGAGCTTTATTATGCGTCGCTATGTGGAACGTAGGTTCCTCGGCGAACATCCGTCGGAAGGAATTCTCGACGCGACACTTTCGCAGTTGAAGTCTCGTGTTTCGCAGATCGCGGGCCTTGCCGAAGCGTACAAGCAGTCCTTGGTGAAACTCGAAGAAGAAACTTACCCGGTGAAGTTTGCCAAGATGAAAATCGGCGACGACCGCGGTGTCTTTTGGGAAGATTGGGCGAGTCGCCTTTTAGAAGATACGAAGCCTGTCCCGGAAGAAGAAAAGAACAAGAACGGTAAGAAGGGCGGTGCAAATGGATCTCGCTAATTTGCATTTTCAAAATCCCGAAGCGTTCTTTTTGCTTTTGCTCGGGCCCCTGTTGATTTTGGACTGGTGGTGGCACGCGCATAAACGAAAAAGTACGATCAAGTTCCCGGCGCTCGCTATTGCCAAAAAGGCGGCGAAGGGCTCTAAAGTGCGTGCCCGCTACATTGTCCCAGCGCTTCGCATGGCTGCGCTTTGCTGCTTTGTCGTGGCTCTCGCTCGTCCGCAGAATGCGACAGAAGTCGAATACACTTCGACGGATGGCGTGGACATTATGCTCGCCTTGGACGTTTCCGGTTCCATGGGCACTCTCGATATGCTGACCCGTACGGATCAGGCAAAGCTCGGGGTGATGAATGCGGAAAAGGTTTTGAAGAGCGGTCGCTTTTGGGACTATTCCCGTTTGGGCTATGCGAAAAACGTGATGGCTGAATTTGTGCAAAAGCGTGAAAGCGACCGCATAGGACTTTCTGTTTTTGCGGGAAACTCTTACACGCTCGTGCCGTTGACTTTGGATTACGGTGCACTGCTTGAAATTTTGCAGGCGGTGGACGATTCCTCGGCTTCGGGCAACGGCACCGCAATTGGTGACGGCTTGATGAATTCCTTGGCGCGTTTAGAAAAGTCCGATGCGAAGTCGAAGGTCGTGGTGCTTTTGACGGACGGCATTGACAATGCGAGCCTTGTTCCGCCTCTCCATGCGGCGGAAGTGGCAAAGGCGCTTGGAGTCAAGGTTTATACGATTGGCGTCGGCAAAAAGAGCGGAACGTTCCTCGCGTTCCAGCAGAACCCTTGGACGGGTGAAATCTCGTGGGGGGAACAGCCGATTCCTGCCGAAAACAGCTTGGATGAAAAAACGTTGAGTCAAATCGCCTCCAGTACGGGCGGACGTTTTTACCGTGCAGAAAGCAAGGACGATTTGGAAAAAATCTATTCCGAAATCGATGGACTCGAAAAGACCGAAATTCAAACGATCGCCTATGCGCGTTACCAGGAAAAGTTTTATCCGTGGCTCCTTGTGGGTGCACTCTTGATTTTGCTTGAACTTGTGCTCGCGAATACGCGGTTTGTGAGGATTCCATGAGATTTGCAGAACCGAATTTTTTGTGGGCTCTCTTTACGCTCCCGCTTTTTTTGTTGCTCTTTATTTATGCGTACCATCGGCGGAAAAAGCTCGCTTCGCGCTTTGCGTCCATATCGATGCTCCCGAAGATTGCGACTTCGCTTTCTCCGTGGCGACGTGCGATCAAGACGAGCCTATTGCTCCTCGGTCTTGCGTTTTTGATTTTGGCGCTTGCCCGTCCGCAGTGGGGCCGTCAGATGGAACATATTGAACGCAAGGGCCTTGACGTTTTGCTGCTCCAGGATATTTCCCTTTCGATGCTTGCGGAAGATGTCAAGCCGAATCGTTTGGTGCGTTCCCGTCATGAAATTTCTGCATTCCTCGATACGCTTTCGGGCGACCGTGTGGGCCTTGTGGCTTTTTCGGGTGAAGCGCAGACCTTAGTGCCGCTCACTTTGGACTACGGCACGGTGCAGTTGATTTTGCGCGACTTGGAACCGGGTTGGCTTTTGCCGGGAACGGATCTTGCCGCGGCAATCGATAAAGGCTTGCAGATGTTCCGTCGTTCCAAGGTGCCGTCTAAGTACGCTGTGATGGTGCTGATGGGCGATGGCGAAGAACAAGATGCCAAGGCGGTGGAAAAGGCGAAGGAAGCGGCAGAAGCGGGCATTCGCATTTACACGGTCGGCATCGGTTCCAAGGAAGGTGTTCCTATTCCGGAACCTTCGAAAAATGGAGACGTCTCGTATCACAAGGATCGCTTTGGGAATATTGTGACGACCCATTTGGAAGAAAAGACGTTGCAGGATATCGCAGGCATTACAGGTGCGCGGTATTTTTACGCAAGCCCGGGTGAATTCCAGCTGCAGAAGGTGCTCTCGGAAATTCAGAGCTTAGAAAAGCGGGACACCTCTTCGGACCAGGTGGAAAATTACAAGGACCGTTACCAAATCTTTTTGGCGATCGCGGCGCTGCTCTTTTTGGCAGAAGCGCTCCTTTCGGAACGCGGAAAAAAGCGCAAGCAGGTCGCTGGACGTTTTAGCTGATGAAGGTTGTGCAAATGAAAAGAATCTTCATTTTAATTTCGCTTTTGGCGATTGCGGCTTTCGCTCGCCCGATCAACGATGGCAATGAGCTGTTCCGCAAGGGCGACTTTGCGGAAGCGCTTCAAAAGTACATGGAAGCGCGAAAGGATGAACCTGCGAATCCATTGCTCTTTTACAACATCGGAACGTGCCAGTACAAGCTCGGCAATTACGAAGAAGCGCAGAAGGAACTCGAAAGCGCTTCTCGCATGCCGGACTCTTCGATCGCTTCAAAGGCCGCTTTCAATTTGGCAAACACGTTCTACCGCATCGGAGAAAAGTCTTCGGAACCGTCGGAACGCATTGCAAAATGGCGTGAAGCGGTTGGCTACTTAAAAAAAGCGATCGATCTCGATCCGAATTTTGAAAATGCGAAGCGCAATGTGGAAATTGTGCAACGCAAGCTCAAAGAAGAAATTGACAAGCAGAAAGAACAGAATCAGCAGAACGAAAATCAGGATCAAAAGCAGCCCGAACTTTCGGAAAATGCAAAACAGATTCTTGCCAGGGCCCTGCAAATGTGCAAGGACGGTGAATACACGCCTGCCAAGAATTTGCTCGAAAATACGATGACCTCGGACTCTACCGCTTCGAGCTTTGGCCCGTACATTCAACGTATTGAAGACGTAATTGACATTAAGGCAGGACGTGCTCCCAAGAGTAAAATCGATCAGTCCAATGCCGATAACGATTTGGGGGTGATCTAGTGAAAAAGTTTACCCTGTTCCTTTCCGTTGTGGCTGCTTCCACATGCGCCTTTGCGGCAAAAGCCCCGAAGAGTGCTGCCCAGTATTATTCGGACGCGGCTTTCCAGTACATTCAAAACCGTTTGCCGACGGCAGAAATCACCTGCAAGGAAGGTCTTTCGTATTACCCGGATGATGCCAAACTGCAAATGCTTCAGGATCGTATCGAAGAATCCAAGGATGAGCAGCAAAAGCAGAATCAGCAGAACAATCCGAATAACGAAAATCAGAACCAGGATCAAAACCAGGACAAGAATCAAAACGAGCAGAATCAGCAAAATCAGGATCAACAGAATCAGGATCAACAGAATCAGGACGAGAATCAAAACGGTTCGAGCGATTCCCAAGGTGCAAATTCTAGCGACTCGCAGTCCAGCCATTCTCAGTCAAGCAATTCAGACTCCAGTCATTCGCAGGGTGGTAACGGAGAATCCAGCAATTCAAACGAGCAGGAAAAGTCGGAACAACCGCAAGGCGGAAATGAAAATCCGGAAACCGTGCCTCCGGGACAGATGACTCCAGAGCAAGCTTCCCAGTTGCTCAAAGACTTTGATGCGGAACATGGAGAACGCAAACCGTGGAAACCGGTGCGCGGTCAGGCTCGCCCCGAAAAGGATTGGTAAGGAGCTGGTCTTTTAAGAGGTCGAATCTTAGAATTCGAGGAACACTCGGGCGCTCACTTCAATCATGTGGTGCCAGAGCGTTTCGGAAAGGCTGCAGTAGCCGGCCGATTCGGTGCTTAAGCTGCGGATGAACGTGGGGCGGTAACGCAAAGCGACATCCATGCCGAACGGGCGAATCTTGTAACGCATATTTGCCGAAACGGCAAAAGAGTTTGTAGCAAAGACGGCCGCTTCGCGGTATTCGCCGTCATACTTGTCAAAGCCAATAGCTGCTCCGTGGACGGAGTAACGGGCAAAGGCGTAACCGAGGCCCG
Source organism: Hallerella sp. (assembly GCF_022776125.1). Classification (NCBI taxonomy): domain Bacteria; kingdom Pseudomonadati; phylum Fibrobacterota; class Fibrobacteria; order Fibrobacterales; family Fibrobacteraceae; genus Hallerella; species Hallerella sp. The sequence goes on from NZ_JALFIA010000080.1 coordinate 8,309, forward strand.
GGCCAATCATAAAGTCTTCCGGCCAGAAGAAGTAGTAGCGGTATTCCACGCCGAGGCGCCAGTAGTTCGCATCGTCTTCGGTGAAGTAATCCGTATCTTCGCCGTATCGGACGTCAGGCTGCCAAATGCCGAAATGGACGGCAATCGTGTGTTGGTTAAAGTTTACACCCGCTTCGATGTTCGGCAATGGGAAAGATCCGATGTGGGGAAGGTAAACGACGTCATCGGTGTCATCGCCGTTGGCTTCGATAGCTCCGTCACCGTTCAAGTCACCGCCCAAGGAGAAGAGCGCATCCACGCCGAGGGAAATGAAGTAGCTTCGGTGCCAAATGACTTTTCCGCGGTAACCGGCAAAACTTGTACCGGTCACAATCAACAAAAGAATCAGAAGCTTCGAAAGGAATCTCATCGGACCTCCGTTGCAAGATTACATCGCTGCGTAGCGGAACATTTCGTCAATGCAGTGCTTGGCGCGGGCTGCTACGTCGGCGGAGAGTTCCACCTTGGAAGCCTTTTCTGGGTGACGCAGAGATTCAAGAATGTTTTCGAGCGAATTCGACTTCATGTACTTGCACATGCTGCAACTGCCGATGAACTGCTTGTTCGGGAATTCATAATGCATGCGAGCGTTCAAGCCGCATTCCGTGAGAAGCAGGAACGGGGTGCCTTCCGGCTGGTCCTTGATGTACTTGACCATCTGACCGGTACTGCCGACGTAATCGCTCAAAAGGGCGACGCCCGGATGGCATTCCGGATGGCTCACCACGCGGAGCCCTGGATTCTGGCTTCGAAAGAAACTGATGAGTTCCGGATCGTACTTTTCATGCACATAGCAGCAACCGGAGAACAGAACGATTTCCTTGTGGATGCCGTTCTTTTCAAGAGCTTCCTGAAGGTTTGCCCCCATCAAACGGTCCGGGACAAAGATGATCTTGTCGTTTGGAAGGTTTGCGATGATTTTGTAAACGTTGGAGCTCGTGACGCAGACATCGCATTCCGCTTTCACATCAGCGGTCGTGTTGATGTAGCAGGCGACCGTATAACCCGGATATTTTGCACGGAGCTTTTTCACGTCTTCGCCGGTAATGCTGTCGGCGAGGCTGCAACCGGAAAGCGGACCCGGAATGATCACTTCTTTCGTCGGATTCAAAATCTTTGCCGTTTCGCCCATGAAGCGGACCGCGGCAAAAATAATCATGTCGGCTTGGACCTTGGTAGCGTCCTGGCTCAGCTTGAAACTATCACCGTCGTAGTCGGCAACACCGAGGACGATTTCCGGTGCCACGTAACTGTGGGCGAGAATCACCGCGTTGCGTTCTTTTTTGAGTTCGTTGATTTCGTTGATAATCGGAATCAATTTTTCGCAGTATTCCATGGTGTAGTTGCAAAGAACGGCACCCGGCTGAATGCTCTTGAGACGATTGAAAAGTTCTTGCGCTGTCATAGTGCGACACAATTTAGAAATTGACGCTTAAAAAGCAAAGGATTTAAACGATGGTTCCTTGGCTTTTGGAAAAAACATTTGGCTCTGCGTCACGATTTTGAGCCAATTTGAAACTCAGGCGTTCGTAGGTACGCGTTTCTTCTTTTTGATCGGGCTGTACGGCCGTGCCGCGGGAACAGAATAGAACTTTCGTTCTTCAAGGCAGTAGGCGGAAAGGTATTTCCCGTAGACGCAGCCGGAATCGAGTCCGATGAATCCTGGAATGTTATCGACGAGTCCCTTGGCAGCCCAATGTCCGAAAATGACGGTTTTGGGCCAGGTTACACATTCAAACCAAGCGGGATCCTCGGGGTTGTTCAGGTCTTCGCCTTTGCCGTCCCAGGTGCGCACGGAAAGCAGCACGTTAGGATCCATGTCTTCGATCTTTGCCTTTCCTGGTTCAATGCCTGCGTGGACGAGTAACGCTTGAGGCGTGTCAATCCAGAGGGGCCAATTTTTAACAATGGATGCAAGCCAGAATGGATCGCCGAGAATTTCTGCGGAGCGCTTTTGTTTTTCGGTCCATTCGTTTTCGGGAATCTTTACAAAATTCAAAAGCCAGGCTTCGTGATTTCCCATGACGTACTGGAACGGATTGGCGAGAAGTTCCTGTACGACTTTTATGGAATCGGGACCTTTATTGATCAGGTCGCCGGTAAAATAAATGGAGTCATCGCCCGGCGTGTAATGGACGACGTCGAGCATTTTCATCATTTCATCGTAGCAACCGTGAATGTCTCCGATAAAAATGCTGCGTTTCATTGGTTAATCCTCAACCGCTTCGCGAAGGATTTTTTCTTCCGCGGAAGAGAGTTCTCGGAATTCGCCGGTCGGCAGGTTTCCAAGCCCAATGCCCGCATAAGTTACACGCTTCAAGTCGCGGATCGTATAACCGACCTGTTCGAGCATGCGACGGATTTCACGGTTCTTGCCTTCGCAAAGAACCATTTCAAAGAATCCCTGGTCAAAGAAAATTTCTTCGGCGTGGGCGGATTCCATCACACCCTTTTCATTTTCCCCGATTTCGACACCATCGACGAGTTTCTGGGCGTCGGCATGGGAAAGCGGGCGAGTCGTCCAAACATAATAGCTGCGGGGAACTTCAAACTTCGGATGCGTGAGTTTGTATAGCAGATCGCCGTCGTCGGTAAACAAAAGAAGTCCACGGCTCTGCAAGTCCAAACGTCCAATATACTTCATCGAGCGGTATTCCGCCGGGAGGTAATCGTAGACGGTTGTGCGACCCTGCGGATCGCTTGCAGAACAAACGCAACCTGCGGGTTTGTGGAACATCAGAATTGAAGTCCTTTTAGGCGGGCGCACGCGTTTGCCGTCAACGCGGACATCGTCCTTGTGCTCATCGACTTCTCGGCCGAGTCCTTCCAAGACGTCTCCGTTGACGGTTACACGGCCTTGACGAATCAGATCGTCGGAAGCACGGCGGCTTGCGACACCGCACAGCGAAAGAAATTTATTGATTCGCATCTTCAGAATCCTTTTTCTTTTGCAACCAAGGTGGGAGCTTGCGTTCCTTCTTTTCTTCGACGTTTTTTTCTCCCGGTTTAGGCGGGTAAAGAAGCCCAAAGCGGAGACCCGCCGTGCTGATGCGGAAGCTTTCCGCGTGCAAACGGGCGAGCAGGCTGCGCAGCCAATACAGGCCGCAGATGATGACGTCGGAACGACCTTTTTCAAGGCCCGGCATGCTCGCGCGGAGTTCCTTCGACACGTTGGAAATTTTTGTAATCGTTTTTTCGAGCTGATCGAGATTCAGCTCCAAGCCTTCGATTGACTTGAAGTCAAATTCCGGCAGGTTCAAAAATACCATGGCGAGGGCTGTACCCGTTCCGCCGACAAGGTAAATCTGCTTTTTGGAATACGGGCGCAAAGGATTTCCCTTGAGGATTTCCTTTTCCCACTTTTTGTATTCCGGACCTGGAATCGCACCCATTTGCTTAAAAAGGTAAAGCGCGCCGACCGGAACCGAAACCGCTTTCTTTCCGTCGGAAACTTCGGTCGAGCCTCCGCCGATATCCAAAGTCACAATGCCTTCGCCGTGCCATTCTTCGACGGCGCGGAACGTGTAGGCGGCTTCTTCTTCGCCAGAAATAATCTGCGGCTTGGTCCAAAGCGCTTTTTCGACCGCAGCGATAATCTCATCTCCATTTTCCGCCTTGCGGGCGGCTTCGGTCATGGCGCAGGCTTTGATTTCTGCACCCAGGGCGTGTGCCGTTGCGCGGAAGTTCGAAAGGATCTTCGAAAGTTCTTCCAGGCGTTCTGCGGAAACGTTTCCGGTATTGTAAACGTCTTCGCCAAGGCGGCAAACTTCCACCTTTTGAATTTTGGGTTGGAGCGTTTCTTTGCCATTTGCATCGGTTTCAAAATCAGCAATCAAAAGAATTGTCGAATGGCTGCCGATGTCGACCGAGGCGGGGAGCGTTTTAACCAGTTTAGCCATTTTCTGCGAGAAGACCGTTGCGGATGCGGTTTGCAATTTTTTCGGGATCGGTAAAGAACTGCTTGGCAAGAGGAATCGCCTGTTCGACGAGCTCCGGGGAATACTTTTGCATCCAGCCGGCGACAATTTTGCCCGTGGCACTGCCGAGTTCCTGACCGGTCTTGATTTCAAGAGCCATTTTCAGGGCGAGATAGAGTCCGAGTTCAAAGGCGCTGGGCGTTTCTTTGCCTTCGAGAAGCTTTTCCACGCGGGTGGCCTTTTCTTCGAGGCTGAGAGATTCAATTTCTTTCAAGTCTTTTTCGGAAATCATACCCAAAATTTAGAAAATCGGTGTATGAATGCAAAAAGACCCAGCTGAAGCCAGGTCTTTTTGTTGATTTTTTTAGCAAAGAGAGAAAACTAAAAATTACTTCTTCTTCGCCACTTTCTTAGCCGGGGCGGCCTTCTTGACGACAGCCTTCTTCGGAGCGGCCTTCTTAGCCGGGGCGGCCTTCTTGGCGACAGCCTTCTTCGGAGCAGCCTTCTTAGCCGGGGCGGCCTTCTTGGCGACAGCCTTCTTCGGAGCGGCCTTCTTAGCCGGGGCGGCCTTCTTGGCGACAGCCTTCTTCGGAGCAGCCTTCTTAGCCGGGGCGGCTTTCTTGGCGACAGCCTTCTTCGGAGCAGCCTTCTTCACTTCGGCTTTTTTTACAGTTTTCTTTGCGTTTGCCATATTTTTTTGTTCCTCTTTTGGATTTGTTGATAACTATGACAATAAAATAACTTGATTTTCACAAAATATCAACATTTATTTTAAAAAATTTTTTGCCAACTTGGCAATCGGAAATAACACTCTATAGCGCCTCGGTGTGAACAAAGGAAACATAATCTTCGATCCCTTTTTTGGCGATGTCAAAGATGTTGCAATACTTTGTTGCAAATGGAGGAATCTTTCCGTTGTTGATGCCAAGTGCATCGTGCAAAACGGTGACGTGACCATCGGTGTGCGGACCGCCGCCAATACCGATGGTTATTAGGCTCACGGCTTGGGTGAGCTTTTCGCCAAGGATATCTGGAATGTGTTCTAGCACGCATTCGTAAGCGCCGAGCTCATCGATCGCGGTGATTTCTTTTAAAAGTCTTTCCGCTTCTTCTTCGGTCTTGCCGACTTGCTTCATGCTGACTGCGGTTTGCGGCAAAAGTCCAAGGTGTGCACAGACAGGAATGCCGTTCTGGATGAGCGTTTCAATCGCGTCGGGCATAAAGCCTTCGAGCTTTACAGAGCTTGCGCCGACGTCCATGAATCTTTTCGCATTCTCCAGAGCCGATTTCGGATCGTCATAGCTCTTGAAGGGCATATCGGCGATGACGTGCGTGTTCGGAGCGCCACGGCAAACGGCTGCGGTAAAGACGAGCATTTCGGTCATGCCGATGGATTGCGTGCTTTTGTACCCGAGCATGGTATTGGCGAGACTGTCACCGACGAGAATCTGGTCGATGCCGGCGGCTTCCGCGATTTTGGCAAAGCCAAAGTCGTAAGTGGTAATCTGGGCTATCTTCTGTTTTCCTTTACGTTCTTTAATCTGTTGTGCTGAAAGCATAACCACGAACCTCCTGTAACCAACGGTAAGATTTGATTTCCCGGTTTTCGCCGAGATGTGTTTTGAGATACTTGAAAAACTCCCCTTCGAGGGCTCGCGGGTCGTGAAGCGGCATTCGAGCGGTCAAACGGGCGATATCGCTTAAAAACTCAGGGGAATAGTGCGGCAAAAAGAAGCCGAGGCAGTCTTTGCAAAGCGCCCCGCCCGATTCAAAAAGGAAATCGGCGGGATTCCCCGAGATGGAATTTCCGCAGCGAATGCAATCGTCGACGGAAAGCGCATACCCCGCGCAATCGGCAATGTGCCACATCCAACGGGCAAGCGCGTCTTGCGGACAGTTTCCCCTGTCGAGCACTTGCAAAGCCTTTTCCGTGTAACGGAACTCAAGTTCCTGCGAAAGTCCGGTCGGCAGGTAGCGCAAAAGAATTTCCGCCATGACTTCCGCCATCGCGGTCTTTTCCAGGTCTTTGCGCAGATTCGGGAACCAGTCGATCAGGGTTGCCTCCCGGATAAAGTGCAAATCGCTCTTTCCGGAATCATGGAAGACGATTTCGCTTTCGGCAAGCGGATCGAGGGAGCTTTTGAATGGATTCTTGTGGCTCTTTGCGCTCTTGACCAAAAAGGATTGGACTCCAAAATCAAAACAAAAGCCCTTCACGATCAACGAGGAATCGCTGTAGGGCATTCGATGGAGAACGATGACTTTGGTCTGTTTGAGCAAAACGGTATCAGAGAAGCTTATTTTACGCCGAAACCGTCGTCGAGACGCTTTCCGCCGAGAATGTGGCAGTGGATGTGCCAAACGGTCTGTCCGGCGTCACCCTTGCAGTTAAACACAAAACGGGCTCCGCCTTCGCCGAGGCCCTGCAACTTCGCAATTTCCTGGGCGCGGTAAAGAAGACGGCCCATCAGCGGGGCGTCCGCTTCTTCCATATCCATAAGGCTCGTGATGTGCTTTTTCGGGACGACGAGCGTGTGGATGGGCGCCTGCGGGTTCAAATCCTTGAAGGCGAAGAATTCATCGTCTTCGTAGATTTTGGTAGAAGGGATTTCGCCTTTGATAATTTTGCAAAAGATGCAGTCAGACATAAACATTCCTATTCGGGGTGAATTTTACATTTTTGAATTCAAAACTAATATTTCGGCAGGGGTTCTGCAAATTGCCTCCGTTTGAATTTGCTAATTTTGTGGCTGTATGTTTTCTCTCGTTGTTACACTGCTTGTATTGGCAGTTTCGATGTTTTTCTTTGTACAGGGGAAGATTCGCTCGGATATCGTTGCGCTCTGTTCCCTTGTGATTTTGATGGTTTTTGACGTAGTGACGGTCGATGAAGCGCTCGAAGGCTTTTCGAATCCGATCGTCTTGATGATCCTTGGGCTTTTTGTCGTCGGCGGTGCGATTTTTAGAACGGGTCTTGCTCGTGTCGCTGGCCAGAAGATTGTGAAGATCGCGGGCGACAAGGAGAGCGTTTTGTTTGTCGTGATTATGCTCGTGACGGGCTTTATCGGAGCTTTTGTGGGGAATACGGGAACGGCTGCGCTGATGCTCCCGATTGTGATGAGCGTGGCGGCGGGCGCAAAGTCCGGCCCGAAGCGATTTTTGATGCCGATGGCCTTTGCTTGCAGTATCGGCGGTATGCTGACCTTGATCGGTACGCCTCCGAACATGGTGATCAACGAGGCTTTGATCAAGGCGGGATATCCGAGCTTAAAGCTCTTTTCGTTTACGCCGATAGGTATCGTGGTGCTATTGCTCATTATTTTTGCGCTTCTCCCGGCTTCGCATTTGCTTTGCAAAAAGACGGAAGAAAAGAAGTCCAATAAACGCAAAAACAAGTCCTTGAACGAGCTTGCCGAAGAATACCGTCTTTCGCGCAACGTGACCCGCGTTCGTGTCCGTTACGATTCTCCGCTGATCGGGCGTTCTTTTGCGGAACTCAAGCTTCCGACCCATTACAATTTGACGGTCATCGAGGTGGACCATCCTTCCCGAGGAAAGTTCTTTGGCGAAGGTCGCCAGGAACTCGCCGGCCCGACAAGCGTCGCCTATGGGGACGACATCCTTTATATGATGGGTGACATCGAAGACGTGAAACGCTTTTCCAAGGAGATGAGCGCTCCGATCCTTTCGGAAAAGGAAGCGGAAAGGGAATCTTTCCATTTTCGCAACTGGGGCATTGCCGAAGTGCTCGTGATGCCGGATTCTTCCTTTATCAACCGCAATGTGATGGAGACGAATCTGCGTGCGCAGTACGGGGTGAACCTGCTTGGCATCCAGCGCAACGGGGAATATATCATCCATGGGCTTACGGAAAAGAACCTGGAATCCCGCGACACGCTTCTTGTGCAGGGAACCTGGGAGAATATTCGCAAGCTTTCTTCGTCGAATACGGAATGGATTGTCCTTGGGGAACCCTTGGAATCGGCTGCTGCGGTTCCGCTCGACCACAAGATGCCGTTTGCGGCGGCGATTCTCGTTTTGATGGTCATTTTGATGGTGACGAACGCGGTGTCTTCGGTGGCGGCGGTGCTGATCGCTGCGCTGCTCATGGTTTTGACGGGCTGCTTCCGCAATGTGGAGGACGCTTACAAGTCGATCAACTGGGAAAGTACCGTGCTGATTGCGGCGATGCTCCCGATGTCGACAGCTCTTGAAAAAACGGGCGTCTCGGGCATCATTGCGAATGCCTTGGTGGAATATCTGGGGACGATCGGGCCTTATGCTCTGCTCGCCGGTATCTATTATACAACGTCCATTGTTACAATCTTTATCAGCAATACGGCGACGGCGGTCCTTTTGACCCCGATTGCGATGAGTGCGGCCGCGGGTCTCGGTGTGAGCCCGTATCCGTTCCTGTTTGCGGTGACGGTTTCGGCCAGTTGCTGCTTTATTTCGCCATTTTCCACCCCTCCGAACGCTTTGGTCATGAATGCTGGCCGCTATACTTTCAACGATTATCTGAAAATCGGCGGTCCTTTGCAGTTCGGAATGGGTTTTATCATGACCTTTGTGCTACCTTTGTTTTTCCCGTTTTAACCGGAAAAGATGTTAAATTGTCCCCGTGACTAAACATTTGAGGAATAGGAACTATGAATTTTTCGCAAGTCATCTCCCAAGAACTGAACTTAGAAGAATGGCGTGTGGCCAAAGCCTTGGAATTGATGGACCAGGGCGGTACGATTCCGTTTATTGCGCGTTACCGCAAGGACCAGACGGGAACGTTGAATGAAATCGAACTCCGTGACATCCAGCACCGCCGTGAATATTTGCAAGAAGTTGAAGACCGTAAGTCGACTATTTTGAAGTCCATCGAAGAACAGGGCAAGCTGACTCCGGAACTTAAGGCAAAGATCGAATCCTGCAAGGAAAAGACCCTTCTCGAAGACCTTTACGCTCCGTACAAGCCGAAAAAGCGTACCCGTGCGACGATTGCGAAGGAATGCGGTCTCGAACCGCTCGCTCGTATCATCATGGCTCAGGAAGAAACCTCCAACACGCCGGAAGAAATCGGCCGGATTTACCTCTCCGAAGAAAAGGGCCTTGCCGATCCGAAGGCGGCAATCGCTGGCGCCTGTGACATTCTCGCTGAAGAACTCGCTGACAACGCGACCTGCCGTCAGTATCTGCGTGCGCAGATCGAAAAGGAAGGCGTCATGACGTCGAAGGTCCGCAAGGAATTCGAAAAGCAGGAAACCAAGTTCAAGAACTACTACGACTTCTCCGAACCGGTTTCGAAGATTCCGAGCCACCGTATGCTTGCCCTTCGCCGTGGCGAAAAGGAAAAGGTTCTCCGTCTTTCCGTGGAAATGCCGGATGAAGCTCTTGTCGGCTACCTGCAGCGCCAGGTGATCAAGGGCGACAGCATCTGGAAACCGTATTTGGAAGAAATGTGCAAGGACGCTTGGGATCGTTTGCTCAAGACGAGCCTCGAAAGCGAAGTCCGCCTGATCTTGAAGGACAAGGCAGAAGAAGAAGCGTTCAAGGTGTTCAGCAAGAACCTTCAGGACGTTCTTCTCGCTCCGCCGGCCGGTCACCACGCCGTTCTCGCCCTCGACCCGGGCTTCCGTACCGGTTGTAAGGTGGCTGTTCTCGATAAGAACGGTAAGTTTATCGATCACGGCGTCATCTTCCCGCACGAACCGCAGAAGCGCGTCGCCGAAGCGGGCGATTATATCGCCGCTCTCGCTGAAAAGTACGAAGTGGACTTGATCGCAATCGGTAACGGCACTGCTAGCCGTGAAACGGACGCTTTTGTCGCCGCCATGAGCCACAAGTTCAAGGGAAAAAAGCCGGCCCGTGTGATCGTTTCCGAAGCAGGCGCTTCTGTGTATTCCGCAAGTCCGCTCGCTATTCAGGAATTCCCGAATGAAGACGTGACGACCCGTGGCGCGATTTCTATCGGCCGCCGTCTGCAGGATCCGCTCGCCGAACTCGTGAAGGTCGATCCGCAGTCGATCGGCGTTGGACAGTACCAGCACGATGTGAACCAGCGTGAACTCAAGAAGCGCCTCGACGAAGTCGTCGAAAGCTGCGTGAACATGGTCGGCGTGGATTTGAACAGTGCAAGTGCACCGCTTTTGACCCATGTGGCAGGTGTTTCGGCAACGCTTGCTGAAAATGTGGTGAAGTACCGCGAACAGAACGGTGCTTTCAAGAGCCGCCAGGACGTTTTGAAGGTGAAGGGCTTTGGGCCGAAGGCTTTTGAACAGTCGGCAGGCTTCCTCCGCATCCCGGGCGCCGAAAACCCGCTCGATTGCAGCGCCGTTCACCCGGAAAACTATGAACTCGTCGAACGTATGGCTGCTAAGGCCGGCGTCGCCGTGAAGGATCTCGTGGGTAACGCAAGCGCCATCAAGTCGCTTTCCCCGGATGAATTCCTTTCGGATACGGTCGGTAAGCATACCCTCGAAGACATTTTCTCCGAACTCGAAAAGCCGTCCCGCGACCCGCGTAAGGAATTCCGTTATGCAAAGTTCGATGATTCGATCAAGAGCATCAACGATCTCGTGACGGGCAGCTGGATGGAAGGCGTCGTGACGAACGTGGCAAACTTTGGCGCATTCGTCGATATCGGCGTTCACCAGGACGGCCTGGTGCATGTCTCTGAAATCAGCGATAAGTTCGTGGAAGACGCAAAGACCGTTCTTACGGTCGGCGATGTAGTGAAGGTGCGCGTCCTCGGCGTGGATGCAGGCCAGAAACGCATTTCCCTTTCGATGAAGCCCGAACAGGTCGATGGCGTCGCCGGTGCGGGACGAGCTCCGCGCAATGCGCGTGGCGGTCAGCGTCGTGAAGGCGGTATCCGTCCGCATGCGACCCTCGCCGATTTGAAGGCTCGTCTCGGCGGTGCAAACGCCTCTCAGGGCAAGGGAAATGCCCAACCGCAGAGCAAGCTTTCCTCGATGCTGAAAAAGTTCAAGAAGGGCCTGTAAACCGGGTGTGATAAGACTCACAAAAGCTCGGCTTTGGCCGAGCTTTTTTCATATCCAAAATGGCGAATTTGAAGCGATTTTGAAGGACCGACGAGGGTCTACAAGTTCACGACGAAAGCTCCGAAAGCGGACCAGGAGGGGCGGTCCGATTTTGGTATATTTGGGTGCAAGACTACAGAAAAAAAGAAACATAAATTTTCGAAGAGGTGAAAAACGATGGCGATTTACGATGAATCCCTCGATGGTAACATGGACATTGAAGCTCCTCAGATTTACATCATGAAGCGTTCTGGGGAACGTGTCATTTTTGATGGTGAAAAGATTGCAAACGCGATTCGTAAGGCGAATAAGGAAGAAGGTATTCTCTCGGATAAATTAACCGAAGAACAGATCGCTGCGATTGTAAACGGTATCGAACGCGATGCCCGCAACGCAAGTCGCGACCTTTCCGTGGAAGAAATCCAGGACAAGGTGGAAAACTCCTTGATGGCGACGGGCAAGTTCAACGTGGCGCGTCTCTACATCACCTACCGTTACAAGCACAACGAACTTCGTAAGATGAGCAACATCGACCAGAAGATTTCGGGCATTGTCGAACGGGATAACGAAGAAGTCAAGCAGGAAAACTCGAACAAGAACCCGACCGTTCTCTCTGTGCAGCGTGACTACATGGCAGGCGAATGGAGCCGTTATTACACGAATCGTTACCTGCTCTCCGACGACATCGTGGCGGCTCACAAGGATGGCCTCATCCACTTCCACGACGCAGACTACTTTGCCCAGCACATGCACAACTGTTGCCTTGTGAACTTGGGCGACATGCTTGACAACGGCACGTGCATCAGCGGAACGCATATCGATACGCCGAGAAGTTTCAACACGGCTTGTACCGTGGCTTCCCAGATCGTGGCGCAGGTTGCTTCGAGTCAGTATGGTGGACAGACGATTACGATGTCCCACCTTGCTCGCTATGTGGACATCAGCCGTCAGAAGATTTCCAAGCGTCTGAAGGCGGAATTCGCCGAAGCAGGCGTCGATGTCGATGAAGAAAAACTCAAGAAGATTGTGGAAGACGAAGTCCGCCGTGAAGTGGAATCCGGTTGCCAGACAATCCAGTATCAGCTGATTACGCTTCAGTCGACAAATGGCCAGGCTCCGTTTGTGACCGTCTTTATGTACCTTCACGAAGTTCCGGAAGGACAGATCCGTGATGACTTGGCTTTGATTATCGAAGTCATGCTCAAACAGAGAATCCTCGGCGTGAAGGACAATCGCGGCTTTTACATCACCCCGGCCTTCCCGAAGCTCATCTACGTGCTGCAGGACGACAACATCGAAGAAGGTTCCAAGTACTTCTACCTGACAAAGCTCGCCGCGGAATGCACTGCAAAGCGTATGGTCCCGGACTACATCTCCGAAAAGATGGCTCTTGCGATGAAGGGAGACTGCTATCCGTGTATGGGTTGCCGCTCCTTCCTCACCCCGGACCGCTTTACGGATGCGCAAAAGGGTAACCTTGGCAATGCAAAAAATTACGTCGAAGGCGTTCACAAGTATTACGGCCGTTTCAACCAGGGCGTGGTGACGATCAACCTCGTCGATGCAGCCTGCTCTTCGGGTGGTGACGAAGCCAAGTTCTGGGAAATCATGAAGGATCGTTTGAACCTTTGCCACAGAGCTCTCCGTTTGCGTCACGAACGTCTTCTCGGTACACCGTCCGATGTCGCCCCGATCCTTTGGCAGGACGGAGCATTGGCACGTCTCAAACCGGGTGAAGTAATCGACCGTCTTCTTTATGATGGCTATTCGACGATTTCTCTCGGCTACGCAGGCCTTGCCGAATGCGTGTTCTACATGAAGGGCGTTTCGCATACGAGCTCTGCCGGTGACGCTTTCGGTCTCAAGGTCATGCAGCTCTTGAACGATTCCTGTGCCCAGTGGAAGGCCGAAGAAAATATCGACTACTCTGTTTACGGAACCCCGCTCGAAAGTACCACGTACAAGTTTGCCAAGGCTCTGCAGAAACGTTTTGGCAAGATTCCGCACGTGACCGACAAGAACTACATCACGAACAGCTATCACATCCATGTGACAGAAGAAATCGATGCGTTCGCAAAGCTTTCCAAAGAAGCGGAATTCCAGAGACTTTCTCCGGGTGGCGCTATCAGCTACGTAGAAGTGCCGAATATGCAGGACAACATCCCGGCTGTTCTCGCGATTATGAAGCACATCTACGACACGATTCTTTACGCGGAACTCAATACGAAGTCCGACCTCTGCGACGTCTGCGGTTATTCGGGCGAAATTCGCGTGGTCAAGGATTCGACGGGAAAGCTCGTTTGGGAATGCCCAAACTGCGGCAACCGTGAACAGGCGAGAATGCATGTGGCACGCAGAACCTGTGGCTACATCGGCACTCAGTTCTGGAACCAGGGTCGTACAGCGGAAATCGCAGACCGTGTGCTTCACATCGGTCTCGGTGAAATTCAGGAAACAGGCTCTGTGAATCCGAACGCGTCTCATTAAGGTCGCGCCAGATGCATGTCGGTCAGATTTACAAAGTGGATTGTGCAAATGGAACGGGCATTCGTGTTTCGCTGTTTGTTTCCGGTTGCACCATCCATTGTAAAGGCTGCTTCAATGCTCAAACGTGGGACTTTAATTTTGGCGTCCCTTACGACGATAAAATCGAAAATTTCATTCTAAGCGAACTTTCGAAGAGCTACTACGAGGGCATTACCATCCTCGGCGGGGAACCTTTTGAACCGTCGAATCAAGAAACGATAGTGCAATTGATCCGTCGCATAAAAAAGGAACTTCCGAAAAAGAGCATCTGGATGTTTTCCGGCTACGTTTATGACCGCGACCTGATCGCGGGCGGAAAAAAACATACGGACGTCACCGATGAAATTTTGGATTCGATCGATGTTCTGGTGGACGGGCCTTTCATGATCGAAAAAAAGAATCTCATGCTCCGCTTCCGAGGTTCGGAAAATCAGCGGATTATCGATATGAGGGAAACCCGGAAAACGGGCGCCGTCGTATTGAGAATGGAATAGTTCAAAACGAGAAGCCTTTTCAGTGAATGGAAAGGCTTTCTTTTGCACTGATTTTTTCTTTGGAAATCAAGCGGTACAATTTGCAACGGAACAGCGGGATTGCAAGGATAACGCCTATGATGACGATTGGAATCGAAATGTAGGCAAGCTCAGGCTTGTCGAGTTCCGCTTTGAAAACGATTCGAAGTACGAGTAGAATCCACCAGTGAACGGCGAGAATAATGAGGCCGTTGCGGGAAATGTTTCGAAGAATTCCTTTGGCGGTTGCAAAGCCTTTCCAAGCGGGCAAACGGTCCATCAGCAAAAACACGGAAACGAGCGATAAAATTCCAAAGCCTGAACTCGCAAGGAAGGATCCGATATTTTTTCCGAGATGGTTGTTCATGATACTGAACCACGGGCTCGCATTTTCAAAAAAGAGATAATGCCAAATAGAGACTGCAGCAACGAAAACGAGAATACAAGACTTTTGTTTTCCAAGAGCGATAATCGCATTTTTGCAAAGCGATCCGCAGGCAAAGAAAAAGAGCGTTGTACAGACCCGTTCAAATCCAAAGGGCAAGTGTACCTGGTAACGGTTCATCACCCATCCGGCGATAAGGCTTAGGACCGCGAGCAAAAAGGTTTTCCAAAAGTGTCCCCGGGTGATTTTTTGAAGCAGGTAAAATGCGACGCTTACACAAAAAAGATTGAACACAAACCAAATAGGCCCGGACCCGACCGAGGATTTTCCGACGACAAAAATCTTGAACAGGTTCCAACCGATATACTGCCATACATTTTGAATGTCGGGAACGATCCCGAGGAGCATCATCTTGGGAGAGCGTGGATAATAAAGCTCAAAGTTGTACAGCACCGGATCCAAGGCTAAGAATAAAAGCGAAAGCAGTCCATACGGCAACAGCAAAACCTTCGCCTTGTGCTTTGTATAGTTAACAAAGGTCGGAAACCGGCGCGTGCTAAAGAGGGCTCCCGAAATAAAAAAGAAGGCGGTCATGCGGAATGCGCTTGCGTGGGACAGTCCCATGTCGATGCTTGTAAAGGACTGCTCCACATGAAAAAGGCACACGAGCAGAAGCACGCAGCCTTTGAATTCATCTATCCAACCGATTCTTTCATTTGTTGCGGAAGTCATATTTTAAAGGCAAAATTTATAAAAGATCGAAATTACGAGAGAAATTGTGCAAAACGATTATTCCGAAATGGACCGTTTTGAACTCCGGATTCGGCGTTTTTATTACGTACATCACATAAAATGTTGCGTAACAGAAAAGATGATTATATCTTTTTTTCAAAGAATGATTTTAATGCGAGGATAGCTTATGTCGAATTGGACGTGGCTTTCTGGATTGGCTTCGGATTTGAACGTTTGGGAAGATGAACTTTCCGTGGTCGATTTGGACGCTGAACACACATTTATTTCTTATGCGGAGGAGGTTCCTGTTTTGCAGGATCTGTATTCGCTGTCGGCTGTGAAAAATGCAGATGTGCTTGTCGGTATCGATTTTTCGGCTTTGGTCATGTTGAAAAATTTGGTGAATCGCCCGGCGAACCAGAAGTGGATTTTGCTCGCTCCGATTCTCGACTTTTGCCATGGAGAAGACGCCTGGCCTCAAAAGCAAGTGCTCTTGATGGCAAAGGAAGTGCAGAAGATGCCAAAGGTCGCTCTGCAGGGAATACTAGATCTCTTTGGCCCTTCCGAAGAAGTCAATCAGGATCTTTGGATGGAGACCGCTTTAAAGATCAAACCGGAATCGATTGCCAAGGGCTTCGAATATTTGGCGGAAGCCAAAATAGAAGAACCGGTATCTGTGCCGAATTGCGAAGTACGCTTCGGCAAGGATGACGAGTGGGTTACCGCTCCGGCTGTCGAAGCGGCGAAATCCCTTTTGAATGGCGCCCAGGTGACTGTGCGCCCTAAGGTTGGGCACTGGCCCATGTCTTTAATCGGATAAACAGCGCCGCAAGATAGGCAAAGAAGAATCCGAGCAGTCCATACTCGACTGCATCGCCTATGTGGAAATAAAGAGTATCCCGGGAGCGGAGAGGAATGCGACGTGTGATGACGCGTTCCGTGTAAAGCTCTGTTTTTAGATCTTCATGGCCGTACTGGTCGACGAATGCGGAAATTCCGGTGTTCGTGCAACGGACAATCGGATAGCCGTTTTCGATGGCGCGGTAACGTAGCTGGTTCAAATGCTGGGCTGCGGCGGTGCTTTTCCCGAACCAGCCGTCATTCGTGATGTCTACCATCAGGCGGGAGCCGTTACGGATGGAGCGTCTGGCTTCGGCACCGTAGATTGTTTCGTAGCAAATGAACGGGCTCCAGAAATACGGTTCAAAGACCGGGCGTTCCTTGCCGGGAACAAAGTTGCCCTGCCCAACGTCCACGTAATTCAAAATCGGGAACACGTCATCGAAGGGGAGCCTTTCGCTAAACGGCACCAGGTGCGTTTTGATGTAGCGCGTGTAATTCTTTTCGTCGGGGCGGAACAGGAAACCGCTGTTGTAAAGGTTTACCGGACGTGGCGGTTTTCCTTCGCGGTCAAAGTCCAACGCTCCGATGAAGAGACTTGTCTGCGTTCCCTTGATACGGTTCTTGAGCCAAAGCTTTTCACGGCTGCGGAACCTTATAAAGTCGGGAATCGCGGTCTCCGGAAGAACGACCAGGTCCAAGTCTCCGGATTTCCAATCGACGCTGTCGTTTACAATCTGCCAAGTCTTGGACACGACGGAATCGTAGTAGGCTTTGTTCCACTTGTTCGTCTGATGAATATTCGGCTGAACAACCGCAACCTTCGGGGCTTCTGCCTCGTTTTCCATATAGAACGGAGCCGCTTCCGGTTTAGAAAGCACAAAGCTTCCGTATCCAAAGAGCAAGGCAAAAATCGCAACCGGTGCGGCAATCAAAAACTTTTTGCCTTTCACGAAGGCTTCGGCGACCGCCACATTGCTTGCGATGATGATGGCTGTGTAACCAAAAATGCCGATGATCGAAAGTGCCTGTAACAGCGGAAGTTGATTTCCCAAGGCGTACCCGAGATGGCTCCACGGAAAGCTAAAGTCTCCAATGCTCCGCGTCATTTCAAGACCCGCGTAAAAGAGCGGGAAGAGAATGAGCAGAACAGGAATGCCCTTGATTTTTACATCGCGGGCTTTCACAAAAACCGCCGCGGCGATTGTATTGTAAACGCTGAAGTAAGAAATCAAGAGAATTAGACCGATCATGATCAAAACGGCCGGTCCCACGTTCATCACGTTGTAAATCCAATAGTAATTGATGACGTTGTAAATGAAGCCCGACCAGAACGAAGCGAAAAGAGCTGTCTGCATATTGGAGCGCAGAAGCACAATGAACCACGGCACAAGAAATACGAGGGCACCCGGACCAAGAGGAAGTGGCGGAAATGCAAAGGCGTAAAGTCCCCAGCTGAGCGAACTCATCGCCAGAGCCGCTAAAGAGAATCTTTCTTTAGCGCGTTGCACATTCCAAACGGCAAAATGGAACAGTCCGTAAAGCGCCAAAGGTACAAAGACCGTGGCAAGCTGAATCAGACCGACGTGGGAACGAAGCGCGTAATCGATCGCAAGCGAAAGGAATCCGATGCCGCAGTAACTGTAAAGCATCTTTGAAAAATTCTTTCGAAAATCACGTTTGAAAATAAAGGGAAGCGCGCAGAGAAATGGAATCAGTTGAGCCTTAAAAAGGTAAATGCCTTCCATGTCCGGATCGGACATAACAAGCGCAATGTTCAGGACTGCTTGGATAAAAAGGAAAAAAATCATAACCCACCCTTACCTTGCGGATGGAACAGGAGAACGTATTCGCCCTTGGGATTGCACTTCTTGTAATGTTCCAAAAGTTCGGAAGGTGTCGCCACCAGGTGTTCTTCAAACTTTTTGGTCAGCTCGCGCATCAGGGCGATAGGCGTTTCGCCAAAGACCTGCTGGATTTCACCGATAAACTTGACCAGGTTGTGCGGGCTTGCGTAAAAGATAAGTGTCGAGTCGGCGGTTTCCTTGAGCTTTTCAAGCAAGTGCAAACGTTGGGCACTCTTTTTCGGAGAAAAGTTCTCGAAGCGGAAACGGTCGGTCGGCATGCCGCTCGAAACGAGGGCGTTGATCATGGCGCAGGCACCTGGGACGCTTCGCACATCAATGCCTTCACGCACGCATTCGCGTACCAGGTTAAATGCAGGGTCGGCGATGCCTGGAGTTCCGGCATCGCTGATAATCGCAATGTCGCCTTCGTTCTTCAGGTATTCCACGTATTTCGGTGTAACTTCTTCCTTGTTGAAGTCGTGATAGCTTTCCATCGGCGTGTGAATGTCGAAGTGGTCAAACAGAAGTCTCGAATGACGGGTGTCTTCGGCGAGCACGAGCGGCACTTCTTTTAAAATGCGCACGGCGCGGTAGGTCATGTCTTCAAGATTTCCAATCGGAGTGGCGACAACGTAAAGTGTATGCATAGTCTGAATTTTAGTAAATGTCCGAGCGGATGGATTCATCCACTGGGGTGTTTTGCAAAAGGGACTGTCTTAAACGTGCGATCAGCTTTCTGTGAATCATGTCGGCGCGTTCCTGCATGTATCCGCCGCGGTATGGACCGTACCAAAAAAGGCGCGGATGTTCTTCTTCCAAAAGTTCTGCACGTTCCACGCTCACGCTGTCGCAGACAAGTTCAGAATGCAACGAAAGGAAAATGTCGTCTTCACGCGGCATGGCGGGCCAAAGCGGAGCAAGGACAAGGATTCCCAAGTACCAGAGGCTCGCATAATGCTCTTCCACGTTTCCGTCGAAAGAAAGCTCTAAGGTGCAGCCGTTCGGCACGGCGTCTTGTATTCCTTGCGCATAGGCGGTCTGTAAACGTTCCGGGAATTCGACCGTTTTGCCGTTTTCGCGGGCGTGAAAATGGATTGCGGATGAATCGGGCGAAGCAAAGGCTTTATCTGCAGAGGCATCTGCCGAAAAATCCGCATGGTAAAGCTTAGGCGCGCAAGCGGAAAAGAGAAGAACGGTCAAGATGCAAAGCCAAAATTTCACCCCTTAAAATTAGAATTATTAGATTTCAAAATATGGAAACCAAAGTCGCCTACTTCATTTCGGATGCGCATCTCGGCGTGAATCCTCCCGGATCCATCGAAGATCGCGAAGAAACTCTTGTTCATTTCTTAAAAGGAATGATTGGCGGTGCGTCGCACCTTTTTATCGTCGGCGATCTGTTTGAATTTTGGTACGAGTACCGCCATTACGTGGCTCGCGGACACATGCCGCTTTACCGCGTGTTAGGAGACTTAGTGGATTCCGGAACGGAAGTACATTATCTGACGGGCAATCACGACTTTGCGCTGGGCGATTTTTTTTCGAAGGAACTTGGCGTACAAGTTCACCGTACCTACGTTGCAAAAAACATTCAGGGGCATGATATTTACCTGATGCACGGGGACGGTGTCGCCAAGGCAGACAAGGGGTACCGCGCCGCGAGAAAACTGATCGACGCCAAATGGGCGCAATTTCTTTTCCGTCAAATCCATCCGGACTTGGGCATGGACATTGCAACTTTTGTCGGCAGAAATAGCCGTAAGGCGGGCAAGGACCGCGTTATCGACATTTTCTCGTATCTCGATGCCGCTGCCGAAAGAATGCGAGACAATCACTGCGACATCTGCGTTCACGGGCATCACCATATTCCAGGCATTTGGGAAAACGCAGAAGGCAAGGTCGTTTCCCCGGGGCAGTGGCTTTTCCATTTGAATTATGCAAAGCTTGAAAACGGCGAAATTTCTGTTGTCCCATTTCAAAAGTAAGCGCTTCCAAAACTTCAAAGAAAAATGGCAAAAGAAAAAGTCCGGATGCGCACCCGGACTTTTTGTAAAGGTCGATCGAAAATTTAAAGGCTTACTGGTCCAAGCGTTCTTCGGAAGCGCCGCGAAGCTGCTTCGCCTTGTTCGTTCCCCAAAGTCTATCGACAAAGTCGAAGCTCAGGAACTTTTCCGCCCAGGTTTCCACCCAGCACCAGTGCATCTTTTCGCCGTTTTCGCCTTCGATCACCCAGTTGTCCGGAGCAGAGAACTTGTAAGTTTTCGGAGTCGGAGTGTCCCATTCATTCTGTGCGGCAGGCGTTTCGGTAATGATCCAAACGCGGTGAGCCGTCTTGTGATAGATGAATACGTTGAAGGCGATGTCAACGATGATGAAGATGATTGCCCACTTGAAATTCTTCTTGGTCAGCAAAAAGATCACGAACAAGAGCAATAGCAGGGCAAATGCGCCGAAATTGTAATGGACGGGGTAAAACGCCTTGAAAATTTCGAACATGATTGAACCCCTATAGTTTGAAAGTCATGACGTTTCCCGAAATCTGGACGCAGTAACGCACATGAGATTCCGGAAGTTTGACGCCGAAAGAGTGGAACGTCCCCATCATAGAAAGACTGGCGTGACTTTCGATGGTGCGGATGTTGAGCAGGCCCTTCTTGCCGAAAGTTAATTTAAATGTCTTTTTCTTGGGATCGAATTCCGGAGTCGCCGTCGAATTCTTTATTGTGTTGAGAGCGGTGATGCAACGCTTGTCGAGGATCATCGTTCCGCGGGCATCGATAGAAATCATCGGAAGGCCTGCGGAATTGCGGCAGGCGAAGAGTTCCCACGTACCGGTCTTCTTTGAATTTTTCTTCTGGAAAATGATCTTGTCGTCTTCTTTCGTGAGTTCGACGTCTCCCGAAACGACCTTCATGCCGACGACGTTCATTGCGCCACGGAGATACAGAAGATAAGTGCCGTTCGACGGGAGAATGCGGAAGGATGTTGCCTTGAGCTTGCTCGTCGGGATAATGGCGATTCGACCGCCGACCTTATCCACCATCAGATCTGCGTAAACGGCTGTTTTGAGTTTGAACTTTTCCGCGAGTTCTTTAGAGAAGCGAAGAAAACCACGGATATCCATTCTAGCTTTAAAGCTATCCATAACACTAAACCTCACCTTTTGGGGTACACAGGACTAATATTAAAAAATTCACCGAAATGGGACAAGATGATAAGTGTTACTTTGTTTTTATTTTTGTAAGCTCGGCCTGCATGACTTCCAGTAAAGAATTGCCTTCTCGCTCGACCAAGGTAAATTTTTTAGAATGCTTGTTCAATAAATTGCGTACAAGTTCACCACGACGAGGGTCGTCTGCGATGACGGTCGCCGGATTGGATTGTTCATCGCTAAAAATCATCCGCGAATGGGTCCTGCTCAGGAATTTCGGAAAGAAAATTCGGTAACGTGCCGATAAAGCGGAACTAAAACTCTCTGCAGGGTCAACGAGAAGGGCTCCTTTGCCAAGCCCGCTTGCAAAAGAATTGTACGCGGCGATCGCTCCCGTGCCATGACCGATGAAGATAAGGTCGTTTGAATGGGCGCAGCCGACCATTGCCCGAATGTCCGAGTCGTAATACTTTTCGCCTGGCGTTCCTTCGCTCCCGGCGGAACCGCGGTAGTTGAACGTGACAAGTCGAAATCCCGAAATCCTCTTTGCGTTGGCGAGGAAGGTCGCCGCATCTTCGCCACGGTCGGCAAAGTACAGTGCGGTTGTCGGCAGGGAATCGTTCAGGATCCAGCCCTGAAGCTTTTTGTCGTTTTCGACGTGGCAAAGGACGGCGTTGTCACGGAGCGCCGATTCGGAAGCGTCGTCGATTTCTGCACGGGGGAACGCCAGGCGGCGTTCCGACATAACCATGTAAAGGAGAAGGCAAACGTAGATCAGAGCGAAAATGCCGATCAGACGCAGAATCTTGAAAAGGATGTTCTTGAGAGCGTTCATCGCGCTACAAGATAAAAAAGAATCGCGACCTTTTGATAGATCGCGATTCTAGGGATGGGATTGGGTGTTCCTTGAAAATAGACAAAAAATCGCGCGAAGAGTAGAGGGGTTGTTCCCAAAAGTGTTCCCAAATTGTTCTTTTAACGAAATTTCGCTAAAAACTTACAAAATCTTTGCACAATTAGGTGTTCCCAAAAAATAGGAGAAAATATATTTTTTAATGCGCTATGAACGTGTTCGCCTATTACAATTATCGAAAGTACCTGCAGGATTATTACGAGTACCGTAAGTCCGTACAACGGTATTTTTCGTATCGCGCTTTCGCTAAGCGAGCGGGCTACACGTCCAGCGGATTCTATCTTGATCTTGTGAAGGGCCGTAAGTCTTTGACCCCGCAAATGGTTCCCAAGTTCATCCATGCGCTTGGACTTTCCGAAAAGGAAGGCCGCTATTTCAGCTTGATGGTGGACTTCACCCATGCGGAAACCCCGGAATCGAAGCAGGTCATCTTTGAAAAAATGTCCGCCCTTCTTCCGCGTACGACCAAGGCGCTCTCCCGTCAGCAGATAGAATATTATAAGGAATGGTACTATGTCGCCGTCCGTGAGGCTCTGTCCGTTTTGAATGTTTCGGACAACTACCAGGATCTCGCCCTGTTCCTCAACCCGCGCATTACGGTTCCGCAAGCAAAGCAGGCGATCAAGCTGCTTTCGAATCTCGGCCTTATCGAAAAAGAAAACGGTTTTTGGCGCTCTGTCAACAAGACAATCACCAGTGGCCGAGAAATTCCACCGTTTATCGTTCACGACTTCCAAAAGAAAATGATGGACCTCGGCAAGGCTGCCGTGGACCGTTACAGTACCGAACGTCGTAACGTTTCGTGCACGACGATGAGCGTTTCTCCGCAAGGGCTTGAACGCATCATCCATAAAATTGATACATTTCGTAAGGAAGTGGTCGACATCGTCCGCTCGGACGATCACGAGTCGATGATCTGTGAACTGAATATCCAATTCTTCCCGCTCTCGAAGGAGCTCGAAGCTCTCCAGGAGAACGAAGCTCGAATGGATGAAACCGAAGGAGATTCCGATGATGAAGATTAGTCTGCGCATCTTCGCGCTTCTCCTCGGCGCTTTCGTTTTTTTGGCTTGTTCCGACAAGGTTGCAGGGACCGCGACCGATACGGAAAACACGATCGCTGGTACGGTGACCCTTGCCAACGGTTCTGCAAGAAGCGGGATCTCGGTGCGCCAGGTCGTGGCTCGTTCGGCTTCTATTTTGGACTTTATTGAAACGGAAACGGATTCGCTCGGCGCCTTTGCTTTCGACAGCACCATTGCCGATACGGTGAATTTTGAATTCCGCTATCATTCAAACGATTCGACACTCTCCGAAACGCAGATTATTCGCCATGTCTCTTCCAAGAGCGAAGACAGCCTGCGCGTAAAGCTCCGCGAATCGGCCTTGGTGGTGGGCGAACTGGAATATACGGGCAACGCCTCGTTCCTCGCAGGTTCGCACTTTAGGGTACAACTCGATTCGACGACGTTCTCGATCGACGTTTTCGCTCCGGATTCCTTTAAGATCGCTCTTCCGGAAGGCACATACTCTTTGACGATCCTCCCGGCGGATTCGAGCGTGATTACAAAGCTCCGCTCCTCGGGCTATGCGGATTCGACGATTATCCGTAAGCTTTCGGTGATGGTTTCTGCCGGTGACACTTTGGATGTCGGCAAGCTGCGCTGGGACGCTTCGCAAAACGAACCGACCCAGGTAAAGATTTTGCAGGGCGTCGTCAAGAACGCAAACGGCAAGCCGGCGAAGGGCGTTTCGGTCCATGTAGTGACGGATCTTTACGGCTTTGGCGTTTTGGATAGCGCAGCCTTTGTGACGCAGGCTGTCACGGATTCGATGGGCGTCTGGCGTGTGGCTGCTCCGGCTTTTGATTTGATCGAAGACAGCTTCCGCGTGGAATTCCGCAGCAAGGATTCTGCGGGCGGCGTTCTCATGGGCCTTTCGGACTACATCGACAAGGACGATTTGGAAGAAGCAAAAGACACGCTCCATGTTTCGACGGTGACCCTTGCAAAAACTTCGAACTTCCTCGGCTCGGTCTTCCTCGTTGCAGAAGGCGCATTCACGCAGGATACCCTCTGCTGGGCGTACAGCATTCGAGTCGGTTTTCGTGGAACCAGTAACTTTAAAACGGTCAGTTCTTGCAACTCCATCACCATGGTGAATGTGCCGTCCGACTACCAGGATCTCGTCTTCTATTCGGGCGACGAACTGGTAATCCGCAATCTCAAGTCGGGCAAATTTGACCCTGCAGATTACGTCAAGAGCATTCGGGTGAACCTGCCTCATGGAGATACTTTGAAGTTCCAGGGCATCACTTACACCCCTCCGACGACCGCAAACGATGCGTTTGAAAGCGAGGAATAGCCGGAAAAGATCCCCTTTGAAGGTGTTTTTTGCCTCCTTTTATTGACTGAATAATTTTTTTCTAGTATATTTGCGCTACCTTGAGAATTGAGATTTCAAAAATTGCTTCCTGTGAAGGTTCTTTGCAGGCGAGTTTCGTAAAGGATAATTCCGATGCGAACGTTTTTGAAGAACTCCGTATCCAGGGTCCGCTTCAAGTTGAATTGACGGTCGTCCCCGAAGATTCGAACAAGTGGATGCTCACGGGGACTCTTTCTGGGGTACAGATTTTGGAATGCTCTCGCACGCTCGAGCTCTTCGACCATCCGTTTGAGACGCCGATTAGCTTTTGGGTGGAACTCACCTCGGGACTGGCAGAGCAGGAACTGGACGATTCGGACGATGAAATCTTTGGATTCCGCGTACCGCAGGTTCAGGACCACGTAGATGTGACCGAATGTGTTCGGCAACTGGTGATTCTCCAGGAACCCCTCCATCCGGTTAAGGACGATCCGGACAAGGCCTTCGTTTGGGAAATCGGCGAAAAGTCGGAAAAACCGAAGGAAGATCCTCGTTGGGAAAAATTGAAAGCGCTTAAGGCCAAGATGGAACATCCGAACGGATGATTCCGGAACCTTAAGCCGAACGATTAGGAGTTCAAAAATGGCAACACCAAAAAGAAAAACCTCTACTGCTCGTCGTGACAAGCGTCGTACGCACTGGAAGATCGAGATGCCGGCTCTCGCTACTTGCGACCATTGCGGTTCCGTAAAGCGTCCGCACCGCGTTTGCCCGGTCTGCGGTTATTACAACGGCGTAGAAGTCGTTCACATTCAGGAAGACTAATTTTTAAGAATTAGATAGGAGTTTACACACCATGATCAGCATTGCTCTTGATGCGTTTGGCGGTGATAACGCTCCGGACGTGGTTGTCCAGGGAGCCATCAACGCGGTCAATAGTTCTGAAGGAAAGTTTGCGATTGTTTTGTGCGGTCCTGAGGCCGAGGTCAAGGCAAAGCTCCAAGAATTCGGTTACGAAGGTAAGCTGATCCAGGTTGTAGACGCCCCTGAACTCGTTGCTATGGACGAACATCCGACTGAAGTGCTCCGCAAGAAGCAGCACTCCGGTCTCGTGATGTGCGTGGGCCTTCAGAAGAAGGGTCTCGTCCAGGCTAGCGTTTCTGCCGGTAACTCCGGTGCCATGATGGCATCCTGCCTCATGATTCTCGGCCGTACGAGCGAAGATTTCGCCCGTCCGCCTATCGGCTGCATTATCCCGAATGCCAAGGGCCGCAGCGTTCTCGTGGACGCAGGTGCCAACGTGGATGAAAAGCCGAACGTCCTCAGAGATTTTGCTCTCGCAGGTTCTGTCTTTGCAGAATCTTATCTCGGCATCAAGGATCCGAAGGTCGGCCTCTTGAACATGGGCGAAGAAGAAAAGAAAGGTCCGGTTTCCGTTCAGGAAGCGTACCAGCTTTTGAAGAATGCCCCGGTGAACTTTATCGGCAATATCGAAGGCCGTGATGTTCTTCTCGGCGAAGCGGATGTCGTTGTCTGCTCCGGTTACGTCGGCAACGTTCTTCTGAAGATGTATGAAGGTTTCTTTGAATTGCATACCAAGACGTTCGGCGTGATTGACACTCCGGCTGGTAAGCAGTTTAACGAAGCATGGGATTACCGTAACACGGGTGGAGCTCTTCTCCTCGGTCTTAAGGGTACCGGTATCATTGCCCACGGTCGTTCCGATGCTAAGGCTATCGAACAGGCGATTAAGGTTGCCTATACGTTCGCCGCGAACAATGTGCCGGAAAAGATCGGCAAGAAGCTCGCAGGTATCGAAGCTTAATGATGAAAAGTTCAAATCTGTTCTTGGTCCGTTTGGGTCAGTCTGAACAGACTTCGGATTTGGATTTTATTGAACAACTGTTTAAGATTTCGTCCGGAACATCTCGTTCTCGGACGATTTTTTGTTGTCGCAAAGCACTTAGTTAATGTATCTTGGAGTAAACTATGTCTAAGACAATTTTTGTTTTTCCGGGCCAAGGCGCACAGTATGTGGGCATGGGCAAGGCTCTCTCTGAATCTTTCGTTCCGGCGAAGCAGCTCCTCGAAAAGGCTGACGATACTCTCGGCTTTTCGATTTCGAAGGTGATGTTCGAAGGTCCGGAAGAAGATTTGAAGATTACGGCGAACACTCAGCCGGCTCTCTTCGTCTCTTCCATGATGGTTCTTGAAGTTCTCAAGTCGGAAGGCGTTGACTTCGATTTCGTCGCCGGTCACTCTCTCGGTGAATATTCCGCAATCTGCGCTGCTGGCGGCTTCTCTTTTGAAGACGGCTTGAAGCTTGTGCGTCTCCGCGGTTCCTTGATGGCGAAGGCCGGTCAGGAACATCCGGGTTCCATGGCTGCAATCATCGGTGTTGACGACGACAAAATCCAGGAACTTTGCGACGCTGTGAAGAATGTCGGCATTGTCGTTCCGGCAAACTTCAACTGCCCGGGCCAGATCGTCGTGTCCGGTGAAGTCGATGCTGTGAAGGCTCTCGTGGACAATTGCGGCGCTGCAGGCGTCAAGGCTGTTCCGCTCGCCGTTTCCGGTGCATTCCACAGCCCGCTCATGCAGAGCGCTCAGGCGGGTCTTGCCGACGCAATTGCGAACACAAAGTTTAACGATCTCCAGAAACCGCTCATTGCAAACGTGACGGCTCAGACGGTGACAAGCGGTGCTGAAATCAAGGATCTCTTGGTGCGTCAGCTCGTGAGCCCGGTCCGTTGGAATCAGTCGATGGCATACGCGATTAAGGAACTCGGCGTGACTTCCGGTGTGGAAGTGGGTGTCGGTCACGTCCTCGCCGGTCTTCAGCGCAAGATCGACCGCGCAGTGAAGTTCACCGCGGTGGAATCTGTCGAAGCCGTACAGGCACTCAAAGCTTAAGGAAAACTATGATTGATTTGAAAGGTAAAGTTGCAGTTGTTACGGGTGCTTCCCGTGGCATCGGTCTCGAAATTGCGAAGACGCTCGCCGCTCAGGGGGCACGCGTCGCTGTGATTTCGACGCAGGAACGTCCTGAAATCGCAGAACAGATTGCGCAGGAAACGGGCTCTGAAGTAAAGAGCTTTGCTTGCGACGTTTCGGATGCAGATCAGGTGGCGGCCACCTTCAAGGCGATCCTCGAAGCTTTTGGCCAGGTCGATATTCTGGTGAACAATGCGGGCATTACCCGTGACGGTTTGATGATGCGCATGAAGGATGCGGATTTCGACGACGTGATTCGCACGAACCTTCGCTCCGCGTTCCTCTGCACGCGCGCTGTCGCCCGTCACATGATGGGGCGCCGTTCCGGTCGCATTGTGAACATGGCAAGCATCAATGGCATTCGCGCTCAGGCGGGTCAGGCGAACTATGCCGCTTCCAAGGCGGGCATCATTGGCCTCACCAAGACGAATGCGATGGAATTTGCTGCTCGTGGCATTACCGTGAATGCGGTCGCACCGGGCTTTATCGGTACCGATATGACGGCAAAAATCGCCCCGGAAGCCCTCGAAAAGTACAAGAATGCCATTCCGGTACAGCGCATTGGTGAACCGAAGGACGTCGCAAACGCGGTCGCTTTCCTCGTTTCCGATGAAGCTAGCTATATCACTGGACAAGTTCTGGGTGTCGATGGCGGCCTTGGAGCTTGATATTTTAAAAAAAGTTTCTAATTTTTCACAAAACCTCAAATGGAGTTAAAAATGACTGAAGAAGAACTTCTCAAGAAAATTACGGCTGTTGTCGTTGAAAAGCTCGGTGTCAAGCCGGAAGACGTGACTCGCGAAGCTTCCTTCGTGAACGATCTCGGCGCTGATTCCCTCGACCGCGTTGAACTCGTGATGGCTCTCGAAGACGAATTCGACATCGAAATCCTCGATGAAGATGCAGAAAAGTTCATCAAGGTTTCTGACGTTCTTTCCTACATCCAGAACAAGCTCAACAAGTAAGTTCTCGACTGTTCGGCGCAGCTCTTTTGTCAAACTCGTCCTTGTGCAAATCCTTGTATGAGGCAGCGTGACAAAAGAGCTGTTTGCTTTTTAAAGGAAATCCCGAGTGATAAGGCCTCGCCCCCATCTGGGAGAGGCTTATTTTTTATCTTTTCCTATATGGAAAAGAAAGACAAGAATGTCATCCACCGCATCTTTTTGTGGTTCCGCAAGAAGTCGGGAAACGATTTAGAAAACAGTCTGGGTTACACCTTTAAGAATCCGGAACTTTTGGCGCATGCCCTTGTGCACCGTTCATGGCTTTCGGATAAGGAAATCCCTTATTGGGAAAACAATGAACGCTTGGAATTCTTGGGCGATTCTGTGCTGAATATGCTCGTGACGGAATACCTGTACAAGACTTATCCGCATTTGCCGGAAGGCGATCTTTCGAAGATGAAGAGCGTAATCGTTTCGGGTCAAGCTTTGACGAAAATAGCCCGCAGCTGGAACTTGGGAACCTATTTGCGCGTAGGCAAGGGCGAAGCGAAGAATGGCGGTCGCGACCGCGACAGCCTTTTGGAGGACGCTTTTGAAGCGATTCTCGGCGCGATCTATCTCGATAGCGATATCAAGCATTGCCGAGCCTTTTTGAACCGCCACATTTTCCCGAATGTGCAGCAGGTGGTTTCGGAAGCGGACTTTATCAATTACAAGAGCGCCCTGCTTGAATATATGCAGGCGAGAGCGCTTCCACATCCGGATTACGAACTCGTTTCGGAATCGGGCCCGGAACACTGCAAGGTTTTTGAGATGACGGTGATGTTCCAGGACAAGGAATACGGCCGTGGAACGGGTGCTTCGAAGAAGAAAGCGGAGCAGGAAGCGGCGAAGATCGCTTTGGAAAAGTTCAAGGAAGAAGAAGCCGCAAAGACGAATGAAGCTCTGTTAAACGTGAAACCGCCGAAGGTAACGAAAAAATCGATCGCCCGTGCGGAAAAGGATTGCGCGAAAGCTCGGGCGAAGGGGAAAAAATGAAATTTTCTGTGAAAGCTTGCTTTGTGCTTTTGACCGTGGGCGTTTTGCTCGCAGCGAGCCTTTCGGCTTGCAACGGGGAATCTTCCAAGGACAAAAAGTCCGCTTCGAAAGGTGCGGTGAACTGCCCGGCATCGACGGTGTACCCGGCGGATGCGGATGGGGAATTTGACCCGATTGCAGATACGTCTGCAGTGGCTTGTGGGTCGATTCGCCTGTGGGGTTCGGCGATGCCGAAGTCCTTCAACATGTGGGAGGATTACAACAGCTTTAGCGCGGGCCTGATGAGCCTGATGTTTGAACCGCTCGTGTCGCTGCACACAACGGAAGAACGCCCGGTGGGAATTCTCGCGGACAAGTGGGAAATCTCTGCGGACAGCATGACTTTCACATTCCATATCGATCCGCGCGCCAAGTGGAGCGACGGTGTGCAGATCACCGCCGAAGATGTGCAGTATTACTACGATGTCATCATGGATCCGAAGAATCTGACGCCGATTTTCAAGGTGGGACTTTCCCGTTTTGAACGTCCTAAAATTCTCGATTCGCTCACGATTTCGATCACGGCGAAGGATGTGCATTGGGCGAACTTCTGGGAAGCGGCAGGCCTTGTGGCTTTCCCGAAGCACGTGTGGAAGGATCAGGACTTTAACCAGATCCGTTACAAGTTCCCGGTGGTGGAAGGCCCGTACAAGATTTCGGAATTCCGTGAAGATCGCTACGTGGAACTTTCCCGCAACCCGAACTGGTGGGGCTTCCACAAGAACTGGAACCGCGGCAAGTACAACTTTGAAAAGATCCGTTACCGTTTTATGGAAGACCGCACCAAGGCACTCGAAGCCTTTAAGAAAGGCGATCTCGACGCGTATGCGATTTACACGTCTTCCATTTGGATTAAACAGACGGACTTTGACGCCGTGCAAAAAGGCTGGGCTGTGAAACAGCGCATTTTTAACCGTGAACCGATCGGATTCCAGGGCATGGCGATGAACCTGCGCCGCGATAAGTTCAAGGACGTGCGCGTTCGCAAGGCTCTCTCTTACCTGATGGACCGCAAGCTGATGAACGAAAAGTATATGTACAACCAGTACTTCTTGCTCAACAGCTACTACCCGGACCTTTGGGAAAATCATGAAAATCCGACGTCGCTGAATTATCCGTTCGATATGGATGCGGCGCGAAAGCTCCTTGCCGAAGCGGGTTATGTTCCGGGTGAAAAGGGCATGCTAGAAAAAGACGGCAAGCCGTTTGAAATCACGTTCATCACCGCAAGCGAAGATATGCGCCATTTGACGCTCTATCAGGAAGCACTCAAGAAGGTGGGCATTCAGGTTTCAATCGAACAGATGTCGCAGAGCACGCTCCGCAAACGCTTGGACGATGCGGACTTTGACATGTACTGGATCGCGTGGGGAAGTTCCCGTTTGAAAGATCCGGAAGCTTCCTGGTCGAGCGAAACGGCAAACGATCCGGGTACAAACAACGTGACCGGTTTGCAGGACGCGGTTGTCGATAGTCTTGTGAAATTGCAGAAAACCGAATTCGATCTTGCGAAGCGCAATGAAATTCTTCGAGCCTTGGACAAGCGTTTGACGGAAATCGTTCCGTACGTTTTGATGTGGCAGTGCGACTTCCACCGCATTCTGTACTGGAATCGCTTTGGTTTGCCGAAGAATGTTTATGCGAAGTTTGGACGTGAAGATGAAAGCATACCGGTGTACTGGTGGCTTTCGATAGACAAGTCTCAAAAGCTTGATGCCGCCATGCAGTCGGGAAAGTCTTTAGCCTTAGAACCGGCAGAGGTCCATTATGCAGAATAACTTTGACGTGTTGATCGTTGGAAAAGGCCCTGCGGGAATCTCGGCGGCCCTGTACGCTTTGCGTTCTGGGCTATCGGTGTTGATCGTCGCAAAGGATACGGGTGCACTTGCCCGTGCGCATGCGATTGCGAACTATTACGGTTTTGAAGAACCGATTACGGGTGCAGAACTCGAACGCCGTGGGGAAGCCCAGGCCATGGCCCTTGGCGCCGAAATCTTTACGGGTGAAGTTTTGGATTTGATGTTTGCTGACCAGTTCCATGCGCGCGTGAAAGGCGCCGATGGCGAAAGGGAATTTTTGGCGAAGTCCGTTGTGGTCGCCGCTGGATCTGTGCGTGCGAAGGCGCCTGTTTCGGGCCTTGACGCTTTTGAAGGCAAGGGCGTGAGCTATTGCGCTGTCTGCGATGGATTCTTTTACCGCAAAAAGAACGTGGTGGTTTTAGGAAGCGGCGCTTATGCCCTTTCTGAAGCCAAGGAACTTTTGCCGCTTGCCGCCCAGGTTTCCATTTGTACGCTGGGCGAAGAACCCAAGGTGGAAATTCCTGCGGAATATGCCGTGGAAAAAGAAAAGATCGTCGCCGTCGAAGGCGACGACCATGTGCAGAAAATCCGTTTTGCAAGCGGCAAGGAAATTCCGGTGGATGGAATTTTTGTGGCCCTTGGAACGGCTAGCGCTGCGGATCTCGCCCGCAAGACCGGTGCGGCCGTGCAGTCGAACAAGCTGGTTGTCGATGAAAAATTGATGACGACGGTTCCCGGCCTTTTTGCTGCGGGAGACTGCCTCGGTGGAATTCTGCAAGTGGCGGTCGCTGTGGGCGAAGGTGCCAAGGCGGGCCTTGCCGTTGTTGAATATTTGCGTCAGTTGCGCACAAAGGAAGGAGCCGCAAAATGATTTTAGCGGGAAAGAAAATCCTTTTGGGTGTCACGGGAAGCATTGCGGCGTATAAGGCATGTGAACTTTTGCGCTTGCTTCAAAAGGAAGGTGCGGAAGTGCGCGTCGCGATGTCCGAAGCGGCGACAAAGTTCGTGGCTCCGCTCTCTTTTGCTTCGCTTTCCAAGTGCCCGGTTTACACGAAAGACGGTAACCCGGAAGGACGTCCTTTCCAGCACATTGATTTTCCGCGGTGGGCGGATCTGTACATTGTGGCGCCTGCTTCGGCGGATGCGATTGGAAAATTTGCGAACGGCCTTGCGGACGATCCGATTTCTCTTTGCTACATGTCAAGTACCGGTGACAAGTGGATTGCCCCGGCGATGAATACGGCGATGTATCTTTCGAATGCCGTGCAAAAGAATTTGGAAACGCTCCGTTCTTTTGCGGACACGCATATTTTGGAATCTCCGGCGGGGGAACTCGCTTGTGGCGAAATGGGCCCGGGCCGCTTTATGGAACCCGCGGAAATCGTCAACGCTTTGAGATTCTATACGCCGGAATCTGAAGCGAAGATGGGATCTGTTTTGATTACGGCGGGTCGTACCGAAGAAGCGATTGACCCGGTACGTTACATATCGAACCGTTCTAGCGGAAAGACGGCAGTCGCATTGGCGAATGAATTTTTGAAGGCGGGTTACCGCGTATTCTTTGTACACGGTCCGATGAATGTGAAAGTGCCGTTCGGCGTTTTCGATGTTCCGGTGACAAGTTCGCAGGATATGTATGACCGCGTTCTTTCTGCCCAGTCGAAGATGGATGTGATTGTCCATTGCGCAGCGGTGGCGGATTACCGTCCAAAGCATGTATCGGAAACAAAGATCAAGGATAGCCGCGGCCAGCTCGTTTTGGAACTCGAACCGAATCCGAATATTTTGCGGGACTCGGTCAAAAATAAGGCCGCAAAACAGGTGATTGTCGGCTTTGGACTTGAAACCGATGATGTGCAAAAACACGGCGAAGAAAAACTTTCCAAGAGCGGTGCAGACTTTTTGGTGCTGAATACGCCTGTCGTGGACGGTGCGGGTTTTGGCTATGACCGCGTTCCGTTTGCGATTCTCGAAAAGGGAAAACCTGTGCCGGAACTTTTGATGCGCTCCAAGGCAGAACTCGCCGAGGATGTGGTGAAGTTGGTGAGTGCCAAGCGGGAGGCGTTCGATGCCTGATTTTTCGGAACTTGCAAACTATCTCCGTGCGCAGATCGATTTGGATTCGGATCAACTGTATTCGGATGAACCTTGGGCTTGGTCTCCGCTGCAGGCGCAGCCTGCTGTGCAGTTCACGCCGCCCAAGCCCGCTCCGAATTTTACGCCGGGCTTTGCACCGGCTGCTCCACGTCCAGCCCCTGCTCCTAAGCCACGTCCGGCTTTAATGCCGACTGCGAAGATTGAGATTCCGGAATCGGCAAAATCCGCCGTTCCTTCGGCTTACGAAAAGGCGGATTCCCTTGAAAAGTTTTACGAGCTCGTGGCGGCTGAAAAGCTTTATGCCAAGACTCCGTTCATTCGGGGTGAAGGCAACTTGAACAAACCGCGCTTGCTGCTTGTTGTTTATTCTCCGCTTCCGAAATATCTCGAAAACGGTTATGCAAAGTCCGATGTGGGTGAAATGGTCGCTCGCATGTTCGGAGGCTTGAATGTCAAGCCGGAAGAAATTGGGGTGACGTACTTCTGCAAAAAGCAGGTTTCCCGTATGGTACTTCCGCAGGTCGCTCTTGTTTTGAAGAAGATGCTCGAAAAGGAAGTTTTGCTGATGGAGCCGCAGACGGTCATCTTCTTTGGTGATAAACTCTTAAAACAGGCTCTTTCGCAGAATAACGTGAAAGTGGTGGACTTTGGCGGAAAACCGCTTGAATTTGCAAAGACCCAGGCAACGGCTCTGATCGATCCGGAAGAAATGCTCACGAGTCGCCAGCTGAAGCTTGTTACTTGGAAAATTCAAATTCCGAAGTGCGGATTTTTTGGTTAAATTCCAAATAGGTTTAGAATGGATCAGGAACAAGAAAATTACGAGTACAGCGGTAGAGCAGCACCCCAGGCAGTCGAAGCGGAAGTGTTTTTCCTCGGCGGTGTGATGCAAGACCCGAACGTCCTTTCGGACGTGGTTTCGCTGCTCGATCCCGAGGACTTTTTCCAGGAACGTCACAAGATTATTTGGGAAGCGCTTCAGAGGCTTTCCCAGTTCAACACGCCGATCGACGTGGTGACGCTCAGCAACGCGCTTGAAACAGAGAACAAGCTCGAAGCGGCAGGCGGAAGAGAATATCTCTTGAAGCTGATCGAATCCGTGGCGAGCGGCGCGAATGCTCGTTACCATGCAGAAATCATTCAGAAAAAGGCGGTGATGCGCCGCCTGATTAACGTATCGACGACAGCGATCCGCGAGGCGCAGGATCCGACGGCGGAACCGGACGATGTGATTTCGAAGCTCGAAGGCTCCGTGATGGCACTTGCTGAAAAGCAGGTGAAGAATTCCCTGCGCCCGGCAAGTGAAGTCGTGCAAGAAATTTTAAAAGCCGTGGAAATGCGTAAGGACGGTTTCTCGGGCTGCCCGACAGGCTTTACGGATCTTGACCGCTTGACGAACGGTTTGCAACCTTCCGACTTGATCATTCTCGCTGGACGTCCGGGTATGGGTAAGTCCGCTTTTGCGCTGACCCTTGCGGCGAATTCCAGTGTGAACTACGGAAAGCATGTCGCGTTCTTTAGCTTGGAAATGGGCGCAGAACAGTTGATGCAGCGTATTATCTGTTCCTTGGCGGGAATTGAACTTTCCAAGTTCCGTTCGGGCCATTTGAACCAGGATGAATTTGCAAAGCTCCCGGGCGCGGCAAGCCGGATTATGCAGTCGAATACGCTCTACGTGGATGACAACTTGGACTTGGGCATTATGGAACTCCTTTCCAAGTGCCGAAGTTTAAAACGCAAGGTTGGCTTGGACCTAGTGATTGTGGACTACTTGCAGCTGATGAAAACAGGCAAGGAAGAAAATCGTGCGGTCGCCGTCGGTGCGATTTCCCGTGGATTGAAGGTGCTGGCGAAGGATTTGAAAATCCCGGTTATCGCTCTTGCTCAGCTTTCCCGTAAAACGGAAGAACGTGCGGATGCCGCTCGCAGTATCAAAGCTCGTCCGCAACTTTCCGACTTGCGTGAATCCGGTTCTATCGAACAGGACGCTGATATGGTGTGGTTCATTGAACGTCCGTTCTACCGTAGCCATGATGAAGCGGATAAGAACAAGGCTCAACTGCTCGTGGCAAAGCACCGTAACGGTGCAACGGCCGACATTGACCTGACTTGGATTCCGCAGTACACGCGTTTCGACAACTACATTCCCGAAGAAGAAGCGGGCCCGGATGGCGGCATGGGCTTCGGTTCGGTGGATGACATCGGAATTTAGGTATGGTAAAGATTCTCCTCGCCCCACTATTTTTCATGGGAAAGATGATTACCAACGGCATTTCGAGCGTTGGAGAATTATGCTGTATTCTGTGGTTTACCTTGCGCCAGTTGCCTTACGTGTTTCGCACGTGGGGACTTGTGCTCAAGCAGATGGTGGCGATCGGTGTTTCGTCGATGCCGCTTTTGTTTGTGACTTCGATCTTCACGGGCATGGTGGCGACGGTGCAAGCCTCGTTCCAGTTCCGCGGGCTTGTTGCCGACAAGTGGGTGGGTACAGCCGCCTGTAAAATGGTGCTGATTGAACTTGGACCGCTTTTGACGGCGCTCGTGTTGGCGGGTCGCGTGGGAAGTGCTCTTGCGGCGGAAATCGCTTCGATGCGCGAAAAGGAAGAACTCGATGCTCATGAGGTGCTCGGGCTGGATCCGTATCGCTTTTTGGCGATGCCGCGCTTTGTCGCCTTTATGACGATGGTGCCGTGTTTGACGGTCATTTCGAATTGCCTCGCTTTGATCGGTGGTTGGATTGTCGCGGTGCTCGTTCTCGACATTTCCTCGTATACGTTCTACACGGGTATGCAGTATTTGTTCAATCCGATGGACTTATTCGGCGGTGCCATTAAATCGTTTGTATTTGGAGTCATTATCTTTTTGATCGGTTGGCTTCACGGAATCAATGCGGCTCCGGGTGCGCGAGGTGTTGGTCTTGCGACAAAGGATGCGGTGGTTTCGTGCTGCCTGATGATTTTGATTTTGGACCTTGCCACTGACGCCATTCTTTTCCAATAGGTTTCGTTATGCCCAATGTGAATATCGATCCCAATGACATCATGATTCAGCTGCGCGGGTTGCAGAAAACCTTTGGTACGCAGACGGTTTTGGCAGATGTGAATCTGAACATTCGCCGGGGTGAAACGATGGTGATCATCGGTCAGTCGGGCGGTGGTAAGTCTGTAATCTTGAAACACATGATTGGACTTTTGCAACCGGATGGTGGCGAAGTCGTGGTCGATGGTGTAACGATCAGTACTCCCAAATTTTTTGACACCCGAACCATTCGTAAAAAGATGGGCATGCTGTTCCAGAGCGGAGCGCTTTTCGATAGCATGGATACGGGTGAAAATATTGCCTTCGCACTCCGTGAACATCATCCGGAACTTTCTGAAAAACAGGTTCAGGAAGTGGTAACGGAAAAGCTCAAGCTGATTAACCTGGTGCCGGAATTTCGCACCAAGATGCCGAGTGAACTTTCGGGTGGCATGAGAAAGCGCGTCGCCCTAGCACGTGCGATAGCCTTGAGCCCTGAAATTCTTTTGTACGATGAACCGACGACAGGTTTGGATCCGATTACGAGCGATGTGATTAACGATTTGATTCTCGATATGCAGAGTAAACTCGGTGTAACTTCGGTCGTGGTGACGCATGACATGGTCAGCGCGTTTAAGGTCGCGGACCGCATTGCGATGCTGTATAAGGGACGTATTATTGAAGTCGGTACGGTCGATGAAATCAAAAACACCACAAATCCGTTTGTGAAGCAGTTTATTACCGGAAAACGTAAGATTAATCCGGAAGATACCGCAAACTAAAGTTTACAGTCTGCCGAAAGTTATTACATTTCTCTTTAGGATCTTTAACGATCTTGGGAATTTTATGAATAAAAAATTTTTTTCGGGACTCATTTTTGCTCTTTCCGTTGCCAGTGTCTTTGTGGCTTGTGGTTCGGGTGATATTTCCGATGTGACTTCGGACGACGAAACCCTGCAGTATTTGCAGGATTCTACCTATTATGCCCAGGAAGTGGAAAAGGCGTTGGAAGCTTGCAAGGCAGATGCTAAATGCGCTGAAAAACTGGGTGGCGAAAGCTCTGCGTCGACAGAAAGCTCTTCGTCTGTGGAAGGGAATTCATCTGCAGGGGATGTCTCTTCGTCGAGTAGCGCTCTTTCGTCGAGCTCTTTTCAGATTGTCTTTAGCTCTAGTTCTGTGGAGATTGCTTCGTCCTCTTCGAGCGTCTTAAGCTCCAGTTCCGAGGCAAGTTCTTCGAGCGTCTTAAGCTCCAGCTCCGAGGCAAGCTCTTCGAGCGTCTTAAGCTCCAGTTCCGAGGCAAGTTCTTCGAGCGTCTTAAGCTCCAGTTCCGAGGCAAGCTCTTCGAGCGTCTTAAGCTCCAGTTCCGAGGCAAGCTCTTCGAGTGTTGCAAGCTCCAGTTCAGAGACAAGCTCTTCGAGCGTCTTAAGCTCCAGTTCAGAGACAAGCTCTTCGAGCGTCTTAAGCTCCAGCTCCGAGACAAGTTCTTCGAGTGCGGTAAGCTCAAGCTCTGCGGTAGTCGCTTCGTCTTCTTCCAGTGTGGAAAGTTCAAGTTCAGCAGAAAGTTCTTCCAGTGTGGAAAGTTCGAGTTCGTCAGAAGGAAGCTCGAGTAGTATTTCTTATACGGATATTGTGCTGAAATATGGTGGAGATTTAACAGAAATCGCTGCGGGAGCGTATGCGGTTTATTCCACGAATCAATGGAGCGGATTGCTTCGCTGTGAAGCGTCTTCGACTGTGACGGTTCTGGTGAATGACAAAGAGGTTGTGATTACTACAGCATTGAATTCGGTGGAGGGTACTGCTCCTCGAACAGATTCGGCGGTTTACCTGATTGTTCCGGAAGGAAAATCAATTCGTTGTAATACAGACTGGTAATCCTCCAGTCTGATTCTAAACAAAAAGCGAGGCTCCGTAGAGTCTCGCTTTTGATATTTACAGGAGAGAAATTCCGAATTATTGCGCCTGGATGTATCGACGATTAATGCTTCCGCTCTTTGTGTATTCGATGACAATGACTCGGTCGGCGGGCATCTGGTTTGGCTTTTGTGCACCGGAGAAGAGCGGGCGTCCCTGCATGTCAAAGATGCGGTAGTAGGTGGTCGCTTCTCGGACGTAGTTGACGTTTCCAGAAATCACCGTGGATTCTTCTGCGCTGCTCGAAGATTCTGCCGTAGCGCTGCTAGTTGCGGTTTCGCTACTGCTCGATTCCGCGGCGACGCTCGAAGAACTTGCATTTGGATCGTTCACCGTAATCTTGCGGACGACGGAAACGTTTGTGTCTGCACCAACTGTGGCGATGGTATAAGTGAATGCTCCCGCTTCCGTTGGCGTTCCCGAAATCGTTACACGGGATTCGAATTCATTCAAGGTGTAGTTGACTCCATTTGGAAGACCCGTGACTTCAACTCCGGAGCAGTTGCCCCAGACATAGCTGAAGGACGCAATCGATTCGCCCAGGGTGATTGTTTGACTCGAAGAACCGGCGCCGTTCTTGGTCAAGGTAGCCTTGGTGAGAACCGCTTCACCCGAGACTTCAAAAGTGGTATACGAGGAAACGCCTTCGAGACCGTTCTTATCCGTTGCAATCGCAATGGCGCTGTAGGTGCCAGGAGAGACATCGGAAACGGTTGTCATGTACGGGCTAGACGTAGCAGAACCCACCAGCGTCGTGCCGATGTAAAAGTCCACCTTGGTAATGGCAGAGCCGCTGTTGCTTTTGACGGTTGCAGATAAAGTAACTGCATTCTGGGCAGGTGTTGCCGAAACGCTTACCGTAGATGCGATGGGGGAAATCCCTGTCGCCTGATTGTAGCTGGGCATACTACCGTAGCGACCACCTACACCTGTGAGCAGAGGCATGGAATCCGGAAGGGTACTGTTCGTGCGCAAAGTGTACGAATAGCTCGGAGTAAACACGTTATCGGTGAAAGCGGTGCTTGTTGCGGTTCCGTTGTTGCTGTACGGAGTCGAACTTTTTGCTTTCTTGATCGTGTTGTTCTTCATGTTGACTTTACTATAGGCATCTTTGCCGGCGACTTGGATATTGGCCGTGCCGATGTAATTGTTTTCGTAAAGCAGTTGAGACGTTAAAGAAGAGGTGCCGTTGACATCGATAATATGCCAATGGTTATAATCCACATAGGAGTTGTAGATGTGCACCGTGGGGGCGACGCTACTTCCGTCCTTGGCATAAATTTTCGGAACACGTCCAAAGGAATTATGCCAATACATATCGTGAATGGTCGCTTGTGCGTTTTCCACAAGATGCATATAGGGATCATAGTAATAGCAGTTGTATTCGTTTGCTCCGTCATAGTCGACATAGGAAACTGTCAGACCCTTGACAAATTCCAGGTCCATGCCGTCCGAAATCCATTTGTAACTGATGTGGTCAAACCAGAAATTCGAAACTTCATTGCCATTGTTACCGGAAATTTCTAGACCATCGCCCGCTTCGATCAAATGCGGGTTCACGTCGTAAATGGCGAGATTGCGGAAAATATTGTTACCGGCGCCTTCGTTTTTGCGGTTGTTGAGAGAGGCTCCGCGGAGATTGGCCCCACGTCCCATGCCGATGAGGCTCTTGTTGTTCTTGATGGTAATCCAATTATCCCACGACTGGATTTCACCGGTTCCGACAATCGTCGTTCCGTCTAGACCGCTACAGGTGTTGGCTGCAAAGTTGATGCGGTAGAACGTATTGCTTGAATTCTTGTCATTTGCACCGCAGGCGGATTTACACCAAGTGCGCCCTGCGGCAGTCGCTTCCGTGACGGCATCGTGGAACTGTCTAAAATCATAGGTTCCTTCCGGAACAAGAATCGTTACCGCTTCGCTAGACTGCAAATATTTTCGGATCGAAGCCGAATCCGAGGCGATGACAATGGATCCCGCATCGCCGCCGGTGGTGGATGCTCCAAAGCCTTCGGCCGTGATGTTTAAGTTGTAAAGAAGGGCCACGGTGGTATCGGTGGAAGATCCCGTCCAAATCCACTTGGACTGCGAACCGGACGGCCAACCCGTTAAATCGGCTCCGTTTGGCATTTTCGTATTGGAATAGCTCAGGGTGGTAGCTCCGCCCCATTGGCTCAAGTCGCGGCCCTTGTTTTTCCATGCGTTGTTGTAAATGCCGTAGTCGGGTTTTGCGTACCAGCCTGTACCGCCACTGTAATAAGATTCATGCAGTTCATCGATCTGCACCATCACGCCGTGGGCGCCGTCTTCATCGACGCCGATTACAGAAATGGCGTTTTCGCCCGGAAGGAACGTCATCGGCACAAAGCGAACGCGTCCAGCCTGGTTGTCTTCGGCAAGAAGGGCTCCATTATGGTACAAACGGTAACCGCCGTCAGCCACAATCCAAATGCCCGGACCTTTTCCGCCGTTATAGGTGGAGCGGGATAAAGTAGAACCGACGGCGTCACCGCCGCCGAGCTTCGCGTCGGACGGAAGAGTGACCACTTCAGTCGGAGAAATGGCGGCTTGGCTTAAGCCAAAACTGCAACTGAGGACGATCCCTGCAATCAGGGCTCTTTTTTTACAGAATGTGTTTTTCATAGGCATCCAACCTGAATCCTTTAACTCTGAATTGAGCCAAAGTTCCCTTTCCTGAATCTATTGTGGTTTCGTAGGATAGCGGAATTTCACAATTTATTCGTTGTTCGCAGACAACGATGCCGTACGCTTTTTGTAAATAAAAATTTAGGCAAAAATGTTCCAGAGGGGGATTGCGAGCCTTTTTGCGTGCTTTGACTCACGGGATTTGAAAAAGAGGAACTTTTGTACCGCATAAATATGTTGCGTTTAGCCTAAAAAAGTTTAAATTCCTCATTGGATTGTTGTAATTTACAAGAAAGAGGCCTTTCTTATGCAGAAAAAGTTGATGTATGGACTCGCTCTCGCTGCGATTGCCGGTGGCGCTTTTGTCGCTTGTGGCAGCGGTGACGTATCTGGTGTTACTTCGGAAGACAAGGGTAACGTCTTCGTTTATGATTCTTCTTACTATGTAGGTCGTGTCGAAACGGCCACGAATGCCTGTGCAAGCGATGCGGAATGCGCTAAAAAGGCGAATAATACTGTTATTGAAGAATCTTCTTCTAGCTCAGAAATTACGGAACCGGGTTCTTCTTCTGCTGCAGTAACAAGTTCCGCATCAACGGAAAAGTCGAGCTCTTCGGCTGTGATTAACTTCTCGAGCGCTTCGACCTCTTCGTCTTCGACAGTCGTGTCGAGTTCTTCTGTTGAAATTCAGGATGACGGTACGGTAAACGGTACTTGTGCACCGGTTCCGGCGACGATCAACAAGGGTGAATCGACCACGTGGACCTTTACCCAGGTGACCCCGGCTGGTATGGCTGGCATTACGGCTGGAGCAAAGGCTGCGTATGAATGGACCATGCCGAAGTCGACAGAAAGAACTGCGAATGGTACCGGTTTGAAGACGACGACGGCCACCTATGCTACGGAAAGCGGAACGATGACGGCGACTCTCGTGGTAGACGGCAATAC